>JAUXGV010000153.1 GCA_030621915.1 Flavobacteriaceae bacterium | reverse complement strand
AATCATTTTATTAATTTTTAATATTTAAAAACTACCTTTCAATAATGATGCCTAAAATAAATAAAGGTGCCTTCAATGACACCTCTATTTCAAGTTTTATTCAAAAAAGAAAATAAAATTTATTTTCTCTTCCCACCTTTTTTCTGTTGAGTTTGTTGCTCCTGTGCCTGCTTCATGGCAGTATCCAAACGCTCTCTGAAAGCACTTTTTTTCTTAGGTGCACGTTTCTTATTTACCTGGATTTGTGCGTGAATTTTATCCTCGTCAATGATGTAATTTTTAATTACCAACATGATTCCCAAGGTGAGCAAATTAGAAGTAAAATAATACAAACTCAAACTACTGGCATAAGTATTAAAGAAAACCAACATCATGACAGGAGATAAATATAACATCATTTTCATCATCTTTTGCATATCTGGCATGCCTTCCTGTGCCGGTTGTTGCATATTCATTTGCTGACTTTGGGTCATTTGCATATAAAAGAATATAGCTACAGATGCCAAAATTGGAAACAAACTTACATGATCCCCGTAAAATGGAATATTGAATGGTAATTTTAATACTTCATCATAGGCAGATAAATCATCGGCCCATAAAAACCCTTTTTGCCGGATATCAATATTGGCAGGGAAAAATCTAAACAATGCAAAAAACACAGGCATTTGAATCAGAGCAGGAATACAACCTGACAAAGGATTAACACCTGCTTTACGCTGTAAAGCCATCGTTTCCTGTTGACGTTTCATTGCATTTTCCTTGCCCTTATACTTATCATTTATTTCTGTCATTTCAGGTCGTAATACCTTCATTTTTGCACTTGACAAATATGATTTATAAACTACAGGTGACATAATTATTCTTACCACAATAGTTAATAAAATAATGACAATCCCAAAATTCCCAATAAAGGAACTTAAAAATGCAAATACCGGAACGAACGCATATTTATTAATCCATCTGAAAATCCCCCAACCCAAACTAACAATCCGGTCTAAATTTTTCCCTTCGTATTTACTAAGAATGGTATAATCAACAGGTCCATAATACATATTCAGATCATAATTCAATTCTCCGTTTTTAGCCTGCAAAGGAATAGAGGCATGATATTGTTTCGTGTAAACTGTATCTATAAACTCATCCTGTACCAAATTTTTAGATGTCAATTTGACCTTTTCTAAAGGAGCATCCGACATCAATACTGATGCAAAAAATTGCTGCTTAAAAGCAAACCAATTTACCCTCTCTACATCTTCTTCATCTTCATCACTCATGGGGCTCATATAATCAAAATCACCATCATTGTATACATACCTCAAATCAGTATATTGATTTTCATACTTTACGCTTTTTTCAGTTCTAAAACTTTTTAAATCCCAATCTAAATTGATATTTTGAGAAGTGTTGATGGCATCGCCCATTCCCTGAGTGCGGATTGCAAAATCCAACATATACTCATCGGGCTTTAATTCATATCTGTATTCCAAATATTTATCACTCGCTACCTTTAATTTCATGGAAAGGGTTTGATGATCTCCATTCTTACTTAAAGTTGGTTCAAAAAATAAATCCTTGGTTTGCAAATTTCTATTATCCTGAGTTGCAAAAGATAAATTAAACGAAGAGTTATGATCCTTGATAATATATAATGGCAATTTGTTATAGGTATCGTAATTTTTCATCAACACCTCTGTTACCTGACCTCCTTTATTTGAAATTTTAATTCTCACCAATTCGTTTTCCAAAACAGTTTCGTGTTGTTTTGCAGAAGGTAAACCTGCACTATAAGCAAAAACACCTAACCTATTCTGTGCATCTGAAAATGTTAAAGAATCTGAAGTATTGGCAATGATATCGGTGGATGTATTCTCAACCGGTTCTGTATTATTTCTGTTTTCCTGAACTTTTTGAAGTGAGTCTTGGACTTGTTCCGTTTTTTGTTTGGCTAACTCCTCAGGTGTAGGTTGATTGGTATAAAAATACCAAAGCATAATAGCACCTAGCAACACAAATCCAATGAGTGAGTTAAGGTCAAATTTCTTTTCTTCCATGTTTTATTTATCTTTTTTAAAACGTTCGGCAAATGTAGTAAAAACAAGGAAATTAAACTCTAATTAAACATTAGAATTAAGACCAAAATTTATTCCCTTTCAAGTTTGTCTTTAAAAACAAACATTAAAACAATGGGAATGGCCAGGATAATTACCATCAATTGATTTTCTTGAATAATTTGAGGATATAAGGCTATTGTAAGTATAAAACCGCCAATAGCACCACCCAAGTGGGCACTATGCCCAATATTTCCCCAATTTTTTTTCATTCCAAAAATGGAATATAGTAAATAACCTACTCCAAAAATGTATGCTGGGATAGGAATGGGAATAAAAAACATATAAAGATTCATACCTGGGTTCAGCATTATTGAGGCATAAACAATTCCCATTACGGCTCCGGAAGCGCCAACGGCACTATAATAGGGTTCCTTTTTGTGGAAATTCAATGCCAACAGACTTCCCCCTATTAAGGAACCAAAATATATAATAATAAATTTTGCAATCCCTATATGAGCTATAACAGAGTCTGCAAAAATGTAAAGCGTAAACATATTAAAAAATAAATGAGTTTGATCTACATGAAGAAAGCCAGAACTTAACATTCTGATACTTTCACCTTTTCGGATGGGTGCAATTTGAAATTTAAATTTTTCAAAAAATATAGTATCCTTAAACCCTTTAATTGAAAATAAAACATTGACTATTATTACTGCTAAAACCGCTTTATTCATTATTCAAATTTTTATTCTCAAAGATAAAATTATATCCGATATTTGCTAAATAAATAGTGTAAAATGCAATTATTGATTTATGTATTGGTGAATCCCTTTATTTGGTTTCTCTCCATTCTTCCATTGAGGGTTTTACATGTTTTTTCGGATTTTCTTTTTGTGATTCTTTACCATATTATTGGATATCGAAAAAAAGTAGTTCGAAATAATTTAAAATTATCATTTCCAGACAAATCTTCTCAGGAGCTTTTAAAAATCGAAAAAAAAACCTTTCATCATTTTATTGATTCCTTTATGGAAATGATTAAGTCTTTTAGTATATCAAAAAAGGAAGTGAGAAAAAGAACAAGCATAGAAAACCCTGAATTAATTAATAATTTAATAAGTAACAATAAAAGTGTGATTGTCTTATCATCTCATTATGCCAACTGGGAATGGGCTCCATATTTAATGAATCAACTCACAGATTGTGAAGCTTACGGGGCATATACTAAAATTCAAAACAAATATTTTGAAAGAAAAATGAAACAATCTCGTACCAAATTTGGTGCCATATTTGTTGTTAGTTATCAGTTTATTGATCAAATGCAAAAGAATGATAATGATAAAAAGGCAGCCCTTTATGGCTTTTTAAGTGATCAATCTCCCTTATTGAAAAAAGCTTATTATTGGAAGGAATTTATGGGGATAAGGGTGCCAGTAGTTACCGGGCATGAGATGTTGGCGAAAAAATTTGATTACCCAGTAGTTTTTTTACAAACTGATAGGGTTAAACGTGGGTATTATCATTCTAAGTTTACCCTACTAACAGAAAAGCCAAAGGAAATCCCTGATTATGAAATTACAGACATGTATTTGAATCTATTAGAAAAACAAATTAGAGCCAATCCTGAATATTATTTTTGGACGCATAAAAGATTTAAACATATGGGAAAGGAAAACCTAAGTTAGAAGTTTGAAATTTATGCTTTAGATGGAGAAATGCTTTAGTTATGATGGTTATCATAAGCCTAGTTTTAACTATTTTTGGGACCAATAAAATTCAAGACAAGTGCAATTCATTATTTTTATTTTAGTTTATCCAATAATTTGGTTTCTTTCTATACTGCCATTTTCAGTTTTACATTTTTTATCGGATATCATCTATTATATTCTTTATTATATAATTGGCTATAGAAAAAAGGTTGTTCGATATAATTTAAAATTATCCTTTCCCGAAAAATCAAATCAAGAACTTCTAAAAATTGAGAAGAAAGCCATCAGGCATTTTGTTGACACCTTTGTTGAAATGATTAAAACCTTTAATTTATCTGAAAAAGATATTTTGGAAAGAATCTCCATTGAAAACATTGAGGAAATTGAGAGACTTGTAAGGAATAAGAAAAGTATAATTATTATTTCTTCTCATCATGCCAATTGGGAATGGCCTGTTCACTTGATGTTACATTCTGTAGATTGTGAAGGGTTTGGATCATATGCAAAAATTCAAAATAAATATTTTGAGAAAATCATAAAACAGTCCAGAAGTAAATTTGGTGCGAATCTTGTGGTCGGCTCTAAATTTATTCGTCAAATTCAAACGAATGATGATCAAAATTTACAGGCTATTTACGGTTTTATTAGTGACCAATCACCGATATTAAAAAGGGCTCGCTATTGGAATGATTTTTTGGGGAATAGAGTACCCATTATTATTGGTCCTGAATTAATGGCTAAAAGATTTGATTATCCAGTAGTTTATATTCAAAATGATCGGGTTAAACGTGGTTATTATAAAACCAAAATCCATGTTTTAACTGAAAATCCAACGGAATTACCAGATTATCAAATAACCGATAAATTTATTAGTATTTTAGAGAGTCAAATAAAAGAAAATCCTGAATATTATTTTTGGACACATAAGAGATTCAAACATATGGGAAATGAAAATAAAAATACAAAATGAAAAATGAGAAGTTCTAAGTTATTAGCGTTGAATTTTATTGATAAAACCAATTTTGGACCAAATTATTTTCAGCCTTATTATCGTTTTTGTGAATAAATTCATTTGTAATGGAATTGTAATTATATTCCTTTTCCCAATTTTTATAATTTTTGGCAATGGCCTTTATGCTTTCACAAATTAAATCAACTTCCTCATCGGTTGTTGTTGGGTGTATCGACATTCTAATCCATCCCGGTCTTTCGATCAAGCATCCTTCATCGATTTTTTTAATAAGGTCACTAGACTCCTGTTGATCTACGTGTAATAAAAAATGCCCGTATGTTCCTGCACATGAACATCCACCTCTTGTTTGAATCCCAAAACGATCATTTAATATTTTAACTCCCAAATTATAATGCAAATCTTCGATAAAAAATGAAAAAATACCTAATCTGTTTTCGTGTTTACGTGCCAAAATAACCAAATTTTTAATGGATTTTAACTCTTTAAAAATTCGCTGATTAATTTGTTCTTCTCTAGCATGAATATACTCTACACCCATTTCTTCTTTCAGTTGAATCGACAGTGCAATCCGGATTGTTTGTAAAAATCCAGGAGTACCTCCATCCTCCCTTGATTCAATATCTTCCAAATACCTATGTTCTCCCCAGGGATTTGTCCAATTCACTGTTCCTCCTCCTGGGTTGTCAGGAATACTATTGTGATATAATTGCTTATTAAAAATTAAAACACCCGAACTTCCCGGTCCTCCTAAAAATTTATGGGGTGAAAAGAATATTGCATCCAAATAACATTCTTTATCTTCAGGGTACATATCAATTTTAACATATGGAGCAGAACAGGCAAAATCAACAAAGCATAAACCATTGTGATGATGAATTAATTTAGCGATCCCATAATAATCCGGTTGAATTCCTGTAACATTGGAACATGCCGTTACCGAGGCAATTTTAGTAATTCTATTTTTAAACTTATTCAATAAACCTTCAAAACCATCTATATCAACCAATCCATTCTTGTCGACAGGAATGATCTCAACATCTGCAATTGTTTCTAACCAAGAAGTTTGATTAGAATGATGTTCCATATGGGTTATAAAAACTATAGGTTTTTCATTCACAGGAAGGGTTTTGGAAAGATCTCTTAAATTCTCTGAAACTTTTAAGCCCAGGATTCTTTGAAATTTATTTATAACACCCGTCATTCCTGTACCCTCAGTTATCAAAACACAATCATCGCCTGCATTTACATGTTTTTTGATAATTGTTCTAGCTTCATGATATGCCAATGTCATGGCCGATCCGGAAAAAGTGGTCTCCGTATGTGTATTTGCAACATAGGGGCCAAATTCGTTTAGCATTTTATTCTCAATTGGCCTGTAAAGTCTTCCACTTGCCGTCCAATCAGTGTAAATCAATTTTTTTTCTCCGAAAGGAGAAATAAATGTTTGATCAATACCCACTATATTTTCTCTAAATTTTAAAAAATATTGTTCTAAATTCATTCAGTAAATTTTAACTATTTTTTTTAAAACACGATCTATTAACTAGCAATTTTTCTTATTTCCTGAATCATTTTTTCCGCCAATTCATCTGCAGCTTTTTGCGATTTACTTTCTGTATATATTCTGATAATTGGCTCGGTATTAGACTTTCGCATATGAACCCATTCGTCTTTAAAATCAATTTTCACTCCGTCAATTGTAGACACCTCTTCGTTTTGATGCTTTTTTGCCATAGTTTCTAATATTTGATCCACATCAATTTTGGGGGTTAATTCAATCTTATTTTTACTCATAAAATAACTTGGATAAGAATTACGCAATTCTCTACATGTCAATTTAACATTTGCTAAATGAGATAAAAATAAGGCAACCCCAACCAAAGAATCTCTTCCGTAATGAGATTCTGGATAAATAATTCCTCCATTTCCTTCACCTCCAATTATGGCATTATTTTTTTTCATTAATTCAACAACATTAACTTCTCCTACTGCACTTGCCTGGTATTTTCCGCCATGCTTATCGGTTATATCACTTAATGCACGGGAGGATGACAAATTAGAAACCGTATTTCCAGCATTCTTTGAAAGCACATAATCAGCACATGCCACCAATGTGTATTCCTCTCCAAACATGGATCCATCTTCACAAACCAAAGCCAATCTATCAACATCAGGATCCACTACAATTCCAAAATCAGCTTTTTCCTTGACAACTAAGTCAGAAATATCCCCCAAATGTTCTTTTAAAGGTTCCGGGTTATGGGGAAAATTACCATTTGGCTCACAATATAATTTTACACACTCCACTCCTAACCTGTCCAATAAATCCGGAATTACGATGCCACCGGTAGAATTTACAGCATCTACGACAACTTTAAAATTGGAATTTTTAATAGCATCTACATCAATTAATTCTAGTTTTAGAACCTCATCGATATGTAAATCCATATAATTTTTCTTTTTTGAATAGATGCCCAAATCATCTACTTTGGCAAAATTTACATCATCTTTTTCCGCTATATCAAGAATTTGAATTCCATCAGCTCCATTTAAAAATTCTCCTTTTTCATTTAATAA
>JAUXGV010000222.1 GCA_030621915.1 Flavobacteriaceae bacterium | reverse complement strand
CCGTGTTGAGACAAACCAAAATTGGCATTTACATTTATCGTCAAGCCATTCTCTCCTTTAACTCTGGCCAATTCCTTTTCAGATTCCAATCTCTTTCTTCTAAATTCAATCACAAATTTTCTATTTGATTTTGCTTCTTCCAGAGCCTTCAATGTGCTAACTTCAAATTCTTCCAAGCTTTCAGGTATTTCCAATTCAATATCCTCACTATCCAATTCTAAATAACGGGTTAAATCCTGAATAGAACTCTTTAGTAATATTCTAGTAGATGTAATTGCATTTCGAGAATTCAGCAACCTTAATTCCATTTGCAACAAATCATTTTCGGCAATTTTCCCCATTTTATACCTTCCTTTTGTAATTTGAAAAAGCGTATCTAAATTGGATAAATTGGTTTCTGCTATTTTAAATTGTATTTGAGATTTTAATAAATTAAAGTACATCATACATGTTCTCAAAGATATTTGCTCCATTTTTTCAATAAAATCTCTTTTAGATTCTTCAAAAATCAAAGGTTCAATTTGCCTGTCCCATTTAAATGCATTATAAGTTAAGGAATTTTGAAAATAATTTATTGAAAATGGAACCAAAGAATATTCTCTTGAAGGATCATCTCCATAAAGATCCACTCGGTCCATTTCAGAAACTAATGATAAATTTCCTCCTGTAAATCCAACATTCTGGGAAATAAATAGTTTGGCATCAACTCTGGACTGATTTTGGTTCACAAAAATATCTTGTCCCTCATCATTGGTAATTCTGGTAATTGAATTTGAATAGGCGGGTAATGTGGCAGTCATTCTAAATTGTGGTAAAAAACTTGCGCGATAATTTTTATTTCTCCAAAAACTTGCTTCATTTCTGTTCAAATTGGCTTTATAATCAGGTGATTTCTGCTGAGCCATTTTGATGGCATTACTTAAGCTTATCCTTTGTGTTTGCCCAATAAAAATCAATGGGAAAAACATTAAAATAAATAGGTGTGTTTTTTTCATAAAATTTAATTATTCATGTCTGATTGCTTCAATTGGATTTTTACTAGCAGCAGATCTGGCGGGAGCTATGCCAAAAATTAATCCGATAAAAGTTGCCACAAAAAAGGACAGAAGTATAGAGTTTAATGATAGAATAGTTTCGATACCGGTTGCAAATTCTATAATATATGCGGAAACAATTCCTAAAAATATTCCAATAATTCCTCCTCCAATGCTAATTAAAACTGATTCGGACAAAAATTGCAAAATAACATCCTGCTGTGTAGCTCCAATAGCTCTGATAATTCCAATTTCTTTGGTTCTTTCTAAAACAGAGGCAAGCATGATATTCATAATTCCAATTCCACCAATTAATAAAGATATTCCGGCAATTATACTCAATACTATATTAAATATTTGTTTGGTTTTTTGTTGTTGTTTTAGCAAATGAATGGGGATAGAAATTTCAAAATCCAACACATTATTGTGCTTTCTTTTTAACATTCTACTTATAACATTAGCTGTAGCAGACAATTCATTAGAGCTGTTTACCTGAACTGTCAACTTATCAATTTGATGATAGTTCCCCCTGGGAATTCTTTTCTTCGGACCAGAATTTCCACCACCAAAAAAAACCATCCCAACTCCTTCTTCTTCTACTTTATCAACAATTATTTTTCGATCCTTATACCTGACTAAAAAAGTTTTAATCGGTAAGTAAACGTCTAAATTTATATCTCTAATCCCTAAATTTTCCTGCGCTTCATCCGAAATTAACTTTTCTTCTATTACGCCAATAATCTGCAACCAAACATTTTTGACTTTAATATATTTGCCTAAAGCATTTGTACCCGTAAATAATTTATTTTCTATTTTTTTTCCAATGATACAAACTGGCATTGCATTATCAATTTGACTTTTTGAAAAATTCTTGCCCTTGGTAATCGAAACATTATTCACTCTAAAAAAAGAAGAATTTACTCCTATTAATTTTACTTTATTCTGCCTGCCTTTATTAATAACATATGTATCTAAGATAATTTCAGGGCTAATATATTTTACAGTAGAAATGTTTTCTATTATACTTTCAGCGTCCAATATATCCAATCCTTTGGAAAAACTTTTGTTCTCATTATTACTATCTTCATCAGATTCCTCTTCATCACCATCATCTGCAATAGGATTAATAACAATATTATTAACTCCAACCAATTCCAACTGGGCCAATATTTCTTTTTCAGCACCGCTACCAATAGCTAGCATAGTTATTACAGCTGCTACCCCAAAAATAATTCCTAAAGCGGTTAAGAAAGTTCTTACTTTATTAGATTTAATGACACGATAAGCTTCGCTAAAATTGGTTATTAGCTTTTCTAAAAGTATTTTATCTATCATTATTTAAACAATTTGATACTTTTTGCCTCTAAACCTTCCGGTTCAGATAAATAAACTATATCATTTTCATTGAGTCCTAGATTAATTACAACAATGTCATTATTAGCCTCACCTAATTCAATTTGTTTTTTATCTATAGAAAATCCCGATTTCACATAAGCGAATTTTATTGAATCTTTAGAAAATACAGCTTCTAATGGAATTGTTAAAACATCATTTTTTGTAAATGTAATAATCCGATTAGAAGTAGTCATTCCGGGACGAATATTTTCATCTAAGTTATTGAGTTTAATTAATATTTGAAATATTTTAATATCAGATCCTCTTTTTTTCTCTCCAACATTAGCTACATAGGTTACTACCCCCTCCAATTCGACATCAGGAAAGGCATCAAATCCTATTTTTACTGGTAAATCTTTTTCAATTTTTCTAATATCAACTTCATTTGCATAGGTTTTAGATTCCATTTTTGTGAGGTCCGGTAAATTTGCAATTGTAGGATCCCAAGGGCTTATTGAAGACCCTACTTTCTTTTTGTCACCGTTCCATGTTTTTGCATAAGTAATCATTCCATTTGAATTAGAATAAATGGTAAACGATTTTAACAAATCTGTTAAAGATTTTAAATTTTTATCTATTTTAGAAACCTCATTTCCAACTTCAACCATTTTCGCATTGGCTTGTCTTTTTTTAATTTCATAGTCCTCCTTTTTCTCTTTCAAATCCCTTTCTGTCTTTTCCAGGTTTATTTCAAGTTTTCTTATGGTCGCTGGTGTCTCATAGGTTGACTGCTTTAATTCCAATCTAGTTTCTTCCAAATCAAAAACCAAATCCTTAATTTGATTCCTTTCACTTTTTAAAGTAAGTGTAGTATCTAATTTTTGCTGGGTATATTTTGATTGTGCAGTTTCCAAATTTAGTTTTGCATCAATAATTTGCTCATTTACATCTGTAGGGTCCAACCTTCCTACATAGTCTCCATCTTTTACTATGGTTCCTTCAGGCACTAAATCCTGAATTTTAATATCACGTAATTTGAATTTTCTAAGATTGGAAGGGCCATTTATTTTTTCCAGGCTCGTAGATTGTGCTTCACCAGAGATTATAACCTCACTGACAAAAGCTCCTTTTTCAACTTTAGAGGTTATGACGATCTTCTCATCATCATTACCGGAAAAATAAAAATAAGCAATGATTATTAATATGGGAATAATCCCTAAACTATAAATTCTTTTTTTAGACATTTTTTGTTTATTTATGTGATAACAAATATAACAAATAAGGTACTTATTATATTAGATTTTACTCTTTTAGTTAATAAATAATCTAATATTCGGATATATTCAAAAGGCATAATCACAACAACAAACGTGCCAATGGTTAATTATAAACATCCTATTAAAATTCTTTACAACAAATCCCAGAATTAAAATTTGCATCAAAAAAAAACTCTGAGATAAAATAATCACAGAGTTTCTATATTTTCATATATATAATAAACTACCTCGATGCAAGCCTGACTGACGTCAGGCAGGCATACGAGGTATTAAATTGAGTTTGCTATGCAAACATCCTGATTTACCGATCCGCCTTTGGCTGAGAATTAAACCATATCTTCTCGTCCGCCGAATCCGCCTGAGGCGGAGAAGGAGGATTAAATTTCAATTTCAAG
>JAUXGV010000159.1 GCA_030621915.1 Flavobacteriaceae bacterium | reverse complement strand
AATCCCATCAATTGATTTAGATTTAAAAATTTTATACACCTGTGGAACAAAACTTGCCGTGGTTAAAATAGCTCCAATAGTTCCTATTATTTCTGCCGAAAAATCCATTATCCAACGATATTTACAATTTTTCCAGGAACGACAATAACTTTTTTGGGAGTTTGGCCATTTAATTGACTCTTAGTTTTTTCATGATCCAATACAGCTGATTCAATTTCTTCTTTAGATAAATTTAAGGATAGATCCATGGTAAAACGCATTTTACCATTAAATGATATTGGGTATGTTTTGGTGCTTTCAATCAAAAAATCTGGATTAAAAATTGGATATTCAGCTGTTGAAATGGATTCATTATGGCCCAATTTATTCCAAAGTTCTTCTGCAATATGAGGGGCATAGGGAGAAATTAAAACCGCCAAGGGTTCTAAAATTTCTCTTTTATGACACTTTTGTGCGGTTAGTTCGTTCACTGCTATCATAAAAGAACTTACCGATGTATTGAATGAAAAATTAGCAATGTCTTCATCTACCTTTTTGATCGTTTTATGCAAAGTCTTTAGCTCTTCTTTTGTTCCTTTTTCATCAACAACAATCAAATCTTCATTGTTGAAATATAATTTCCATAATTTCTTTAAAAAAGAAGAAACCCCTGAAATTCCAGCCATATTCCATGGTTTTGCTTGTTCCAACGGGCCTAAAAACATTTCATATAAACGCAAAGTATCTGCCCCGTATTTTTCACAAATATCATCTGGGTTTACCACATTATATTTGGACTTGGACATTTTTTCAACTTCACGACTTACCTTAAATGCTTCTTCTTCAGGTATTGAGATAGCATCTTTAAATTCAATTTGCCATTTTTTAAACTCTTCAATATCGATCTCATCCGATGTATTAACAATTGACGTTGGTACTCGAACAGGTTCAATATTGTTGTAATTTAAAGAGTATTGGTCTTCATTTAAATACTCTTTTTCATCTTTCTTAACTAAAAATTCAATTAATTTTCTAATTCTTCTCCTCTTTAATGGAATAGTCAGTATGTCGCTACTGATATAAACATTATTCTCAAATCTAATTTGATAGAGAGTTTTTAAATTGATTGTTTTCCCTAGTTCTACTTTATCTGTAACATTTATAATCAATCGATTTACAAAGGCACTCCTTCCCGTAATCATCCCCTGATTGATCAACTTTTTCGCATATTCGTCTACAGGAACCAACCCTTTATCGAATAAAAACTTTTGCCAAAAACGAGAGTATAATAAATGACCGGTTGCATGTTCGCTACCGCCAATATATAAATCTACATCCTGCCAATAATTCAAGGCCTCTTTACTCGCAAATTCATCGGTATTACCAGCATCCATATACCGATTAAAATACCAGGAACTTCCTGCCCAGCCGGGCATAGTATTTAGCTCAAGTGGAAATATCGTTTCATTGTCAATCAGCTGATTACTTACCACTTCTGCCTTATCCATATCCCAAGCCCAATTGGTAGCATTCCCTAAGGGTGGTTTTCCATCTTCAGTAGGTAAATATTTTTCAACTTCGGGCAATTTTATGGGCAAATGTTCCACATCAATCATTTGTGGCATGCCATTTTTATAGTAAACAGGAAAAGGTTCTCCCCAATATCGCTGACGGGAAAATACTGCATCACGGATTCGATAATTTATCTTTCCTTCACCAATTCCTTTCTGTTCCAATTCAAAAATGATTCGTTTAATGGCTTTTTTTGCAGTCATACCTGAAATAAAATCGGAATTGGCTATAATCGCCGATTTATCCTCACAGGCTTGTTCTGAAATATCAATATCCTGAAAAATGTTGGGAATTTCAATGTTAAAGTGCTTGGCAAAATCGTAATCACGCTGATCACCGCAAGGTACTGCCATAACCGCTCCTGTTCCATAACCCGCTAATACATAGTCTCCGATCCAGATTGGAATTTGTTTACCACTAAAAGGATGAAGCGCATAAGCTCCGGTAAAAACTCCGGAAATAGTTTTAACATCTGCCATTCTATCCCTTTCACTTCTTTTTGCGGTTGCTTCTATATAGTTTTTTACCGCATCTTTTTGCTCATTCGTTACGATTTGAGAAACCAATTCATGTTCGGGAGCCAAAGTCATAAATGACACTCCAAAAATAGTATCCGGACGTGTAGTAAACACTTCGATTTCCCATCCTAAATCCCTGCCTGACGGCAAGGCAGGCTTCCCTGAAGGAAGGACTTTAAATTCTTTTCTATTTTTTAATTCATTTTCAATTTCAGAAACAACTTTATCAATATTACCAATCACTTCTTCATTTTGAAAACGAATAACTTTATAACCTTTGTTTTCTAGAAGCTTAGTTCTTTCAGTATCTTTCTCAACTTGAGAATCATGAATTGCACCATCAACTTCTATTATTAATTTTTTAGATAAACATACAAAATCAACTATAAACTCCTCAATTAAATGTTGTTGCCTTATTTTAATTCCTAATTTTTTACTTTTTAATTGTTTCCAAAGAAACGCTTCTGCTTGTGTCGGATTTGAACGCATTTCTCTAGCCTTTTCAAGCAATAAATGAGCAATTTCAGGGTTTCCTGTCAAATATCCTGCGTCTCTAACTCCCTTTCCTTTGGAAAGGGCTGGGGATAGGACTTTAAATTCAACCATGGCTCCTTCTGATCTACCGATCCAATTTGTTTGAGAATCTTTTAAGGGTTGTGGCCAATCAATAGTATTCAGTCCATCCAATAATCGTTGTGCATAAGCAGTAATTCGCATAGACCATTGTTTCATTTTTTTTCGAACAACGGGATACCCTCCTCTTTCTGAAACGCCATTAACAATTTCATCATTTGCCAAAACGGTACCCAATTGTGGACACCAATTAACTTCAGTTTCAGACAAATATGTTAATCTATATTTTGCTAAAATTACTTGTTGTTCTTTTTCTGAAAAATTATTCCATTCACCTGCCGAGAAAATATCAATATTCTCATCAGAAGAGACATGTACATCTACATTACCTTTATTGACAAATATGTCGATTAAATCAACAATGGATTTGGCTTTTTGAACATCATTACAATAATAGGATTCAAAAAGCTGAATAAAGATCCATTGGGTCCATTTATAATAATCCGGACTGGAAGTTCGAACTTCCCGACTCCAGTCAAATGAAAATCCAATTTGATCCAATTGGCGACGATAAGTTTTGATATTTTCATGGGTTGTTTTCGCAGGATGCTGACCGGTTTGAATTGCATATTGCTCTGCTGGTAAACCGAAAGAATCATAACCTTGGGGATGTAGTACATTAAAGCCTTTATGACGTTTATAGCGAGCGTAAATATCGGAAGCAATATATCCCAATGGATGCCCAACATGTAATCCAGCGCCACTTGGATAGGGAAACATATCCAGCACATAATATTTTGGTTTGGTCGAAATATTTTCTGCCTTAAAAGTTTGGTTATCCGCCCAATATTTTTGCCAATTAGCCTCTATTTGCCTATGATTGTAACTCATTATTTTACGCTGTTCATTAAAATTTGCAAAGTTACATTTAATGTAGGAAAACACAAGTTTATTAATTACCAAATTATCCGTACCTTTACCTTGCTAAAAAGTTAACATCATGAAATACCGTATTACTAGCTTTGCTATATTACTAGCATTGTTATTTACTTCTTGTATACAAAAACAACATGTCGATTTAATCGTTACAAATGCAAATATTTATACTGTTGATGATAACTTTAGCAATGCTGAGGCTTTTGCAATTAGCAATGGAAAATTTGTTGCAGTTGGTTCGTCCAAAGAAATTAAAAAAAACTTTAAATCTGATACGGAGTTAGATATTGGAGGAAAAACTGTCATTCCTGGTTTAATTGATGCACACTGTCATTATTATAGCTTGGGGTTGTCAATGCAAAATGTAGAATTATTCGGCACTAAAAGTTATGATGAAGTACTTGATAAAATTAAAGCTTTTCAAAAAGAAAAAAACAGCAATTTTATTACTGGCCGGGGTTGGGACCAGAATGATTGGAAAATTAAAGAATATCCTACCAAAGATAAATTGGATGCACTATTTCCTGACACGCCAGTTGCCATAAAAAGAGTTGATGGACATGCCATGCTGGTAAATCAGACCGCGTTAAATTTGGCAGGAATTAATAATGGCACTGAAATTATTGGCGGTCAAATAATTAAAAAAGAAGGAAAGCTCACAGGAATTTTAGTAGATAATGCTATGGAATTAGTAAATAATATTATTCCTTCTCCATCTAAAAAAGAATCAATTCGAGCTTTGAAAGATGCAGAAAAATATTGTTTCAAATTGGGGCTAACTACGGTTGATGACGCAGGGTTAAATAAAAGAACTATTGATTTAATTGATAGTTTACAGCAGTTAGGAGAATTTAAAATGAGAGTTTATGCTATGGTCTCCGCCAATCAAAAAAGTTTGGATCATTATTTAAAAAATGGAATTTTCAAATCTGATAGATTGAATGTAAGATCCTTCAAAGTTTATGCGGATGGTGCTTTGGGTTCGAGAGGCGCGGTTTTAAAAAGTCCATATGAAGATAGAGAAGGTCATTTTGGAACGATCGTAACAGATTTAGACACCTTGAAATTAATAGCTAAACGAATTGCGAATTCAAATTTCCAGATGAATACACATGCCATAGGTGATTCTGCCAATTCCTTTGTTCTAGATCTCTATACCAAAGTTTTGAAAAGTCAAACTGACCGACGATGGCGCATAGAACATACTCAGGTTATTGACCCTGATGATTTTGATTATTTTACAGATATTATTCCATCTGTTCAACCGACACATGCAACTAGTGACATGTATTGGGCTGAAAAAAGACTGGGTGAAGAAAGAATGAAAGGAGCCTACGCATATAAAGAATTATTAAAAGTTAAAGGGCAAATCGCTTTGGGTACAGATTTTCCAGTTGAAGATGTGAATCCTATGCAAACATTCTATGCGGCGGTTGCTCGAAAAGATTCTAGTGGCTACCCAGAAGGTGGATTTGAAATTCAAAATGCACTATCTAGGGAAGAAACCTTAAAAGGAATGACCATCTGGGCAGCTTATGCCAATTTTGAAGAAAAGGAAAAAGGAAGTATTGAAGTAGGGAAATTTGCAGATTTTATAGTATTAAATGAAAATATAATGGAAACAGAAATTGAAAATGTTCCTAATATTACTGTTTTAAAAACCTATGTAAATGGAGAAAAAGTTAGTGATAATGAAATCTATTAGATTTATGGTTTTTTAAAAATTACTTTTTAATCACAATGGGTACAGTGATGCGCGTTGTATCCCAGGCCAATACCATATTAACACGTTTTCCTTTGTCTTTAAACCCTATTGAAAGGGTCTCAATCATTTCGGCCTTACTTACTTTTGCTTTTGTCCTTACAACATCAAATTCATCTTTATAATCAAAGGCTCCCCAGACATCAATATTTGAACTCAAAATAAAGGTCCATTCCTTTTCATTAGGAATTGCTAATAATACATAGGTACCCGCTTTAACATCTTTATCCCCAAAAATTACGTCTTGATAAAATCTAATTTCTGTGGCCTCATTGGCACCCACTCGCCAAATTTTATCATAGGGAATTAAACTCCCAAAAATCTCTCTATCCTTTTTTTGGGGCCGTCCATAAAGGACTTTAATCGAAGGAGGTGAAATTTTATTCTCCCTATAATAAACAATATCATGAGGGCTTTTATCTATATCATTGAAATCTTGTGCGATACAAGTCAAACTTAAAAATGTTCCCACAATAAAGAATAAAATAAACTGTAAGCTCTCTTTTTTCATAGCAATTATTTAAATTTTAACAGATAATTGTTTCCCTGTTTCCAATGGAATATTCACCCTCGTTGTATCCCATGCCAAAACCATATAAGTTTTTTTAATTTTTTGCTCAAATACAATTGAAAATATCTCCAATTCCCTTGCTTTTTTGGCAGGTACTTTAATTCTCACAACATCTTTCGATTCGTCATAAAAAGATATTCCCCAAGTATCATTATTACTATTCAATATAATTGTCCATTCTTTTTCACCGGGTATCGTATGTAAAACATAAGTTCCGGCTTCAACAACTTTATTTCCGAACATAACATCAGAATAAAATTTAATTTCTGTCGCTTCATTCGCTCCTGTTCTCCAAATTTTTCCATAAGGAACCTGGTCTCCAAAAACTGAATTATTGCTTTTTTGAGGTCTTCCATAAACCACTTTAACCAATGGTTTTTGCACCTTATTATTTCGCAAATAGGCAATATCTGTTGGTGTTTTATCTATATAATTAAATTGTTGAGAAAATAGCTGATTTTGAAAAACAAAAGCATACACAAAAACAGCAATAAAACAAACTCTTTTCATAGCAATTGATATTAGTTGTTTAAACTGAATAAACATAACGTCAAATTTTAAAATTTATTTTAAGGGTACAAATTAATGAATTTTAAATATTTTAAAAAAATAGTGTTGATAACATTTTATTATTTAAATTAAGTAAATCGACTGATCAACAATAACTTAAAAAAATCACAATTGAACGTTTATATTTTAATTAATGAACTTCATTTCGAATGAAATCTATTTTAAGAAATATCAGAATTATAATTCACTACAAAATGAATGGTGCATATTAAAATTATTTGTTGGTAGTTTCTGAATTTATAGATTTCATTAATTAGAAAAAATTGAGATATGGAGGATCTGCATATTCACTAAATATTTAATAATAGATGCGTATTTTTCATAAATATAAATGTTTTTGATTGATTCATTAATTATTATTACCTTATTCTTACATACAGTAATAAAATCAACAATTAATTATCCAATGAGTTACTTTTTATGTTGATTATTTACTTTTTCATTTATAAAATGAAGCATTTTATGATT
>JAUXGV010000243.1 GCA_030621915.1 Flavobacteriaceae bacterium | reverse complement strand
ATAATTGAAAACACTACAATAATATAAGTTATCACTAAAAATAGATCCCGATGCATTTCCTGGGTAAGAGTCAGCGCCAAGGCTATTGAAATTCCACCTCGCAGACCTCCCCAGGTCATAATTAAATTTGTCCTAGGAACAAAGTCTAACTTTTTTGCAAAATACTTTATTGGTATCAAAAGAGATAAAAACCTGGCAAATAACAACAATGGAATTGCCAAAACTCCGGCCAAAATGAATTTGCCATCAAAGGTCAATATCAATATTTCCATCCCAATCATTACAAACAGTATAGTATTCAAAAGAACATCTACCAATTCCCAGAACTTATCAACGTATTGTTCCGTAACTTCACTCATTGCAGATTTTCTCGCTCTGTCGTTTCCAACCATAAGTCCGGCAGTAACCATTGCAAGTGGCGCTGACAAATGCAATTTTTGCGCTATAAGTGTCCCACCCATAACTGCAGCAATAGTGATTATTACCTCTGTGTCATATTGGTCAATTGACCTCATTAACCTATAGGTTATCCAGCCGAGTATAAGACCCAGTACAAGCCCGCCAATAACTTCAATTACAAATAATTCCGCAATATGTCCTACAGTAACCTGACTCCCTTTTTGTGCTATTTGATAAATTGTTAAAAATATGACAACACCCACACCATCATTAAAAAGGGATTCTCCAACTATTTTAGTCTCCAATTTTTTCGGAGCATTAACTTGTTTCAAGATCCCTAAGACTGCTATGGGATCGGTAGGAGAAATTAGTGCACCAAACAATAAACAGTAAAGAAAATCAACTTTTAAACTAATAGCTTCCAGCAAATAATATATAAAAACCCCAACAATGAAAGTTGAAATGATCGTTCCTAATGTAGCAAATGCCAATATTGGCTTTCTCTGTACCTTCAGTTGTTGAAAGCTGGTATGCAATGCCCCCGCAAACAATAAAAAACTAAGCATTCCATCCAGTAATACCGTCTGAAAATCAATTTGTGATATAAATTCTTTCTCCTCTTCAAGTAAATCGATGCCAAAAAAACTTAAGGCTATTACCACAAGGGTAAATAAAATTGTAATCGACATCAGACCGCTCGTATTTGGCATTTTTAAGAATCGTGCGTTGATATATCCGAATGAAGCTGAAATCACAATCAGAACAGTGACTATTGTAAATATGTTCATCTTAAATTAATTTTCTTAATGCCAAAATGGTGCCTAAATGTATCCCTTCATGATAATTGTTAAATCCAATTGCAGAATCAATGTCTGTAATTTTAACATTCAAACTTGTGGTATACTCCTGATACTTCTTAAAAACACCCATCGTGTAATCTCTTTTTAATTGGAGAGGAAATTCAACAAACAACTTCTTATATGCTTCAAAATCCTCTTTTGAAATTTCCTTTAGAGGAGCAGTGCCTTTTCTAAACCTCGCAACCATCTCATCAGAGACTGCCATATCCAGGCCAGAGAAATTATAGCAAAGTAACTGTTGAGTAACCACGAGGTGTGCTATATTCCAGACAATATTATTATTAAACCCACCTGGGACTTTATTTAATTGCGCCATTGAATATCCATCAATAATCTCTAAGATTGAACTCCTGCTTTTCTCTAATATCTCAAATTCAATTTTCACTTGTTTAAATTTTCAATTATTGTATAAATGTATCGATTTTTAGATAGAAACAATTTAATTTCACAGGATGAAAAAAATCTATTACTTAAAAACCTGTGACACATGTAAAAGAATTCTAAATTCAATTAACCATGATGGATTTATTTTACAAGATATTAAGAGCGATCCTGTGACAGTTACGCAGATCGAGGAAATGCATGTTTTATCAGGTAGTTATGAATCTCTATTTAGTAGAAGAGCTAAAAAATACAAGGCTATGGATTTGAAAAATCAGTCTTTGACCGAAGCTGATATCAAGCAGTTGATATTGGAAGAATATACATTTTTAAAAAGACCTGTTATTATATTCAACGATGCAATTTTTATTGGTAACAGTAAAAATAATATCGAAGCCCTTCTTCAAAATCTTGGAAAATAGAGATTTATAGCTCTAATTTTGTTATATTTAAAATTCTAATATCTCCCCTGTTATGTTTAATTTTAAAAAGCACAAAAAAAGCATCCTAATAATATTAACTCTGCTTGTTTTAATCCCTGCGACCAATATTTTAGTATCCTACCTTATTAAGAAAAAAATAACTGAGGCCATATTGCACAAAAATTCAGAATCGCATATCGTATCTGTTGATAAAGTGAGATTCAAATTACTTTCGAGCTCTCTAACTTTAAAGAATATTTCTTACCTCCCGACAGATTCATTGGTTTCCGAATTAAAGCGTGGCATGTCTTCAAAAAATTCCTTGCCAAAATTTACTGCTTCCTCCATAAAATTGGATGGTATTGGAATATTTAAATTAATTTTTAACAAGAATATTCAAATTAATTCACTTAGTATAAATGGACTAATTATTGAAAAAATAACAAATCCTAAAATAAAAGAAAAAGTACATTCAAAAAGTGAACCAGTCAATTTAGACTCCATTTATTTAAAGAACATCAATGGTTTTGAAATTGATGAAATTAGTTTTTCTGACATTGTATACCAGGTCTTTGATATAAACACCAATGAAATTACTTTTCAAATGAGTCCAATAAGTTTTAATTCAAGTGGTTTTATGCTTGAAAATATTAAGGAACATGTTTTTAAGTTGAAACTAATTGATGATGAATTCAAATTAGAAAAAATTAATATTGATTTTGAAGATAAAAAATACGGTTTATCAATCGACAGGATTACTGCTAATTTTGAAAAAAAACTATTGAATATTAAAAAAATATCGCTTAAGCCAACTATAGGTCGAAATTCTTTGGCAAAAAGTTATAAATATACCTCTGAAATATTTAATGTTGAGATTGAAGATTTAAATATTTATAATTATGATTTATCTAGAACTCTAAAAAATGAAGGAGTTTTTATTGATAGCGTTGAACTAATGGGCTTAAACTTAAATATATATAAGGACAAAAGGAAACCATTTAATACAAATAAACGTCCGGTTCTGATAAATTATAAATTGCAGACAATGGAACTACCTTTACTTATCCAAAAAATCAAAGTAGATAACAGTAATTTAAAATATGAAGAACGTGAGGAAAAAAGAACTGAATTAATGACGGTTTCTCTTAATGATATAAAAGCAAGGATTAACAATATTACAACTATAAAAACTAATAGAAAGACTCCATTAACTATCCATTTAGAGTCAAAACT
>JAUXGV010000260.1 GCA_030621915.1 Flavobacteriaceae bacterium | reverse complement strand
GTTGCAACATTTGATGTCAATTCAGTAAGAAAAGTAATAAGCAGGGCAACAGCCATTATTATAATAAATGGATGAACATCTTTAAGCCAAACTAGTTGGTCACCAAACCATTGAGAAAGTCCAGATTCTTTAAATCCACTTGCCAATGCAAACCCACCGCCAAATAATAAAATTATTTCCCATGGAATATTCTCAGCAGTTTTCCAATCCATTATAAATTTCCCTTTTTCTTTCTTAGATGGAATCAAAAATAAAACTATGCCAATTACGATAGCTACGGTTCCATCATTTAGAAATTTTGGATTGTTAAAGAGGTTTGACCACCCTCTTAAGCTAATTGATCCAAAAACAATATCAGCCCTTGTGAACCATAACAAAGCTAGAAGAGTAAAAAGGACAGCCAATATTTTTTGCTCAATAATCCATGGACCCAAGTTTGAATATTCTGTTTTAATTGTTGATGTATCAATACTTGTCCATTGAGAAGAATCACGTTTTACAAAAACATAATAAAGGTATCCAAAAGTGATTAAAAATAAAATTAGGACAATTGGAAAAGCATAGAAAAACCAGGAAGCAAATGAAATTTCAGGTGCATTAGGAAAATAGATGACAAAAATTCTTGCAAATGATAAGTTGGGTGGAGTTCCTACCAAAGTCGATATCCCACCTATTGAAGCGCTGTAAGCCACTGCCAGTAACAATCCGGTTGAAAAATGTTGAATACTTTCCTTAGGATTCACTTCTTCCAATTTTAAAATAATTGACATTAATATGGGAACCATCAACATGGTTGTAGCCGTATTGGATATCCACATAGATAAAAATGCCGTTCCTAGCATAAATCCTAGCATTAACTTAGCAGGTGTATTTCCAATTACTAGCAGTATTTTTAATGCAATTCTTTTATGTAAATCCCATTTTTGCATAGCCAAAGCAAAAAGAAATCCACCCAGAAATAAGAATATAATATCATTAAAATAATGGGATGCTACAATTTTACCATTCATGATTCCAAGAATTGGAAATAAAACAAATGGCAATAATGAAGTAATCGCCAATGGAACAACTTCAGTCACCCACCATAAGGCCATTAATATTGCAACAGCTAAAGTGTAACTGATCATGGGATTTTCCTTGTCTAATTCAACAAAAAAAACAATATAAAAAAATAATATAGGCGCAAGAAAAAACACTCCGTATTTTAATTTTTGCTCTGTTATTATTTTTATTGGGCTCAATTAAGAATTATTTTAAAATTGAAAATTCAATAGAAGAGGAAGTAAAAACAGTATGAGTTTGTGTTTTGAAATCTTCTTCATTAGCTTTAAAAATATTGGGGACAAAAGTTTGTGGATTTAAATCAATTAATGGAAACCATGTACTTTGAACCTGGATCTGAATCTTATGTCCTTTTTTAAAGGTGTGATACACATCTTGTAATTTGATATGTACATCTGTTGGCTTATTCGGGATAAAGGGCTCGGGATTTGAAAAGCTATTTCTAAATTTCCCTCTCATCACCTCACTACGAACCATCAAATGATAGTTGCTCAATTTTAGATGATTCTGCATTCCTTCTTTTTGTTCTTCAATTTCAGCTGGATGCACATCAATAATTTTTACAATCCAATCCGCATCAGTTCCAGTTGTAGCCACTTTTAATTTGGCCAATATATCTCCAACAAATGTTATTTCATTATTTAAAACGTCTGTTTCAAATACCAATACATCAGGTCTTCTGGCTGCAAATCTCTGGTCATCCGTCATATATTTTCTAGGGGTGAATACGGTTTTAATATCTTCAGAATAGGGAACGGGTCTTTTGATATC
>JAUXGV010000128.1 GCA_030621915.1 Flavobacteriaceae bacterium | reverse complement strand
TAGACTTCTAACCAATAGTTGTTTAGTTTAAAATAATTATCGTATGGTATTTTCAAGAACAACGACAGGTGGTGCATCCATCAGCCATTTTTGACCCAATCCAGTGGTATCACCTTTGGCTACAAAATAAACAAAAGAACCTAGAATCAAGTCAATATCCCCATCAGCATCCATATCCTCGGCATCCATTACCATCCATCTTCCATTAGTAGATTCGAGAAAAGAATAATTATCAAATTCCAAATTACCTTTATTTTCTAGGTATACAAAACTCTCCTCCGGATAATTATAATAATTCGGAAAAAAAGAAATTGCAGCAATATCCAAATCACCATCTAAATCATAATCTCTTGGGATAGCTTTATAAGCACCATTTAGTTGATAAAAATACGACTGACTGAAATTATTTTTACCATCATTCATAAATATGTATATTCCATGATACTTTTTTAAAATCGGAGTTTTGTCTGCATTATCACCACAAACGTATATGATATCATCAAAACCATCATTATTAAAATCTACAAGTTCTATATATTGAGATCCATTTAGCGGTAAAAAAGTTAATAGTCTTTTTTCTGAGAAATTTCCACCACCTTTATTTTCGTATAAGAATATACCTTCATCTCCTTGAGCCATTAAAACAACAATGTCATTAAGTCCATCCTTATTCATATCATTTATAACAGCTGAAATAGCACCAGGATTAGCTCTTAAATTTCGCTTCGTATATTTTTGATTTCCCATATTTTCATACCAAACCAAATTACCCAGTAGATTACCATATTCGCAGGCAACAATATCTTCTAAACCGTCATTATTCAAGTCGCCATAGGCCATAAATACGGGTCTCTGCATCTTTGAAATGATGGTTTTTGACGAGTTGTAATTTTGTTTTGATTCTTTTCTAAAAACCTTTTGCAAGGATCCATCGTATCCATCATAGGGAAATATATTTTTACCAATAGTTGTTAGATAGATGGTATCGGAATTTTCGTAATAATGAATGGCCGTTGAATTTAGTCTAAGAATGTACTCCTTTTCAAGATCAGAATTTAGAAAAGTAAGCGCATTCATTTTATTTTGCATATCACTATAAACGAATCCTTTGTTATTTGGAAGGATCTTTACCATTGCAGTAAGCGGGTATTTATCAGGATGGGATGGTTCTCTATATTTAAAATGTTTAAGACCCAAATTAATCTTCTTAATTCGCTTTGGAGATAAAATAGAATCCAGTGAATTTGTCAAATAAAAATCTACAATTTTTTTCCAATCAGATTTTGCTAATATGGGCTTATTAGGATAAATATTTGTCTTTTTAATAAGGGAACCTCCATAGGTTAAAAATAAACTGTCCCTATGAAGTTTACTTTTAAATATTCCCATTCGATGTCCCATTGCGGGTAATACATCATTTTCCCAAATTGATTTCGGCAACAATTCAGGTTGAACAAAAGAATGACACCTTGTACAATGCATAGATGCCAATTCTCTACCAGAGAGATTTGAAGCAGAAATATCTTCAATTTCATCCAATTTCTTAATTTCTGAACAAGAAATAAATAAATGGACTATCAGGTACAACAGAACTGTTTTTCTCATTAAAAAAAATAAAAATTATTTGTTCCAAAAATAGTTAAAACCCGGTGTGTGACCAAATAACATCAATACCGATTCGTGAGGGTTGGTTTTTGTTTTCATGTTCGTTAAGATACATGGTTTATAGATTAATCCTGATTGTTGAGATGTTAGTTATTGGTCAAAATATTAGTGCCATTTCAAAAATAAGGAAGTACTAAATTTGTTCTATAATTTTAATTTATAGAAAATTCTAAAGTTTTTAAAATCTCTTCATTATCAGAGCCTGGCCCCCAAACTTTGGCTTCAAAAACCCAAGTTGTACCTGAACTAAAACCAATGTTTGTGCCTAAAGTTAATTCGTCTTTAAATGTATAAAAACCAGAATCATCATCTAAGTGTGTGTTAGAAGGCATATTATAAGACTCGGTATCGTCGGACTTATTGTAAATTCGAATCTGAATATAATGTACCGTCCTGTTAGTTTGACTAGAAAATTCAACCTTAATCTCCATCTTAGTATCAATGGTTTTACTAAGGTTATTCGGACTTTTAATTTCTACTTTATGATCGTAATATAAACCATTAGATTGATTGCCAGGGTTGGTTCCTGTTCCACCTGAATTTGTAGTATTAATTTCTTCTCCGGAATCACTACAGCCAAATAAAAGCATTGAAAAAAGAATAATAATAAATGCGAAATGACCTTTCATAACATAAATTTTAAAAGTTAAATATAGCTATTTTTAAATAGACGTACTGTTTGATTGAAAATTACAAATAAAAACCTATTATTTACTAAAATCTAAAAATTCGGTATTACTGATTATATTCATCTCATAATCTATAACCCGATTGCGAATCAACAGATCTGTAATGATATTTGATTCTCTGGATTCTGGAAAGGTATAACGATGGAATCCCGTGCGATTTGGAGTAGTTAATTCTACCGTAATTTTATAATCATCTTGCAAAACTTTGTAATATCCTGCTGATGCAGATTTATTATCATGCGAAAACTTATAGCGATACCTTGTATGTCCATAACTGCCGATTCCAATAAATGGATCGACATATTTTGTAAAGTCTTTTGTGTTGTCTGAATTGCAAGCGGTTATACTTATTTCAAGTAAAAGTATTTTGAAATTTTTATTTATTCCTATTTTATTTACAGTGTTATAAATTTAAGCGGAAAGAAATAATTTCCAAATCCAATCCACCAGTGTATGGACAAGTATTGCAGCAAATAAATTGTTTCCACTTTTTATATATGCCCATCCGTAACCAAGTCCTGCAATCGTTGCTAATGAAATATAGGCGATTTGCATGGGTAAATCATTGAGGTTATTCCAATGCATCAAACCAAAGGCAAGTGAAGATACAACTATTGGCACCCAATTTTTTTTAGTCACCTTTTTTAGTCCTTTTAATAAAATACCTCTAAAAAAAAGTTCTTCGGGTAAGGCAACGGTTAAAAATAAGCCTAAAAAATGAGCCGTTAGTTTCGGAATATCATACGATTCAGGAATTGAGAATGTCAAAAAATTGGTTGTAAGTCCTAGAGGAACTACAAATATCAAAATCATTAGTAACGATAGAAGTGCAATTCGGAAATCTTTAAAATTTGGAACGAGTCGATAACCGATATTAGCATCTCGATATCCATACCATCCAATAATAGCAACTAGAGAAATAGCAATAGACCACCATGAATAATCTAGGTTTGGTTGTAGGCCATTATACCATCTAAAATCAAACGGAATCCAAAGGAGGATCCAAAGCGCAATATCACTCCAGTTTAACTTAAATTCTTTAGCGTTATTTTGTTTTAATACACCAAAGACTGCAAAAACAATAAAAACAAATATTATAGTGTTATAAGGATCAAAATTCCCTGTTAAAAGACCAGGAATCGCAAATAGGAAGGTTAATCCACTAGCGATATAATAGAATGCATTATTATTTTCTTTTATCCAACCATTAAATTGATTGGCCGCTTTTGGGGAACCTAAGGCAAGCATGAGACCCAATATTGGTGAAAAACTCAGCATCATTGCAATAGTGGTGAGCGTACTTTTACTTGAGTCAGATGCAATTAAATACATTAATAGTGCTCCAAACAGAGACCATAATACCCAAAGGGAGATAAGTTTTGTTTTCATGTGGTGTTTTTTAATTAGGTTAATTTTATCTTGAGTTGATTGATTTAACTTTTTTATACTATTAATTAGTTACATTTTATTTGTTTTAACTGAAAGAGGGATTGTTTCAGTCGTGCTTTCATCACAATATTTTTTTATCCTTGTTTGTCATTAGAATACGTGAGTCCCCATGGTTTTCTAAGGGCATCCATCACTTCCATAATTTGTATAGATTCATCCAAAGGCATGTGTGGAGATTCTTTGAGACCCTCATTTAGACAGCGCATTACTTCTTCTGCTTCATAGTTCAATGCATTTCCAATGATCGGTTCTTCTAGAATTTCTACTTCATTATTGTCTATAAAAAGAGATGCTTTGGTTGGAACGGCAAAAACTTCATCTACTTTTATATATCCCTTTGTTCCCAGGATATACGCTTCATCTACTGCGTTCGTTCTTAGTGCAAATGATAGATCTGCTATTTCACCATTGTCATATTTCAAAATTGCAACTCCCTGCTCGTCTGAGCCATAATCGCCAATATGGCTCATTCCAATCACTTCTGTTGGTGCTTTTCCAAAGATCTGTGAGGCAAATGAAATGACATATACGCCAACATCTAACAGACTTCCACCGCCGAGATTAGGATTTAATTGTCGAGCTCCCGGGGGAAACACTCCTCTGGCACATCTGGATGCTTTCACCATTCTAACTTCACCTATACGACCATCTTTTATCCATTGTATGGCTTTTTTTAGTAGAGGTACATGACGAGGGATCATTGCTTCCATCAGGAATACATTCTCCTCATGGGCAACCTGTACCATTTTTTTTGCTTCTTCTGCGTTTATTGTTAATGCCTTTTCACATAGCACCGATTTTCCATTACGCATACAAAGGATACTATTTTCAAGATGAAAAGTATGTGGTGTGCCAATATATACCACATCAATCTCCGGGTCTCTGACCAATTCCTCATAAGTTGCATAGGCCCTGGGTACATTATGCTCTTTTGCAAATTTCTGAGTGGTGCTTACATTTCTGGAAGCCACTGCAACAAGTTTTGCCTGTGGTAAAATTGCCAATGCTTTGGCGAATTTATTGGCAATATGTCCTGTGCTCAATATACCCCATTTAATTTTTTTAGTCATCTTGTTATTTGTTGGTTACGGTGAGTTACTTGTAGTTTGGTTTGATATGATCACATTTCTTCATATTATTCTATGTTTAATAATACTCTTGTATACTCTTTTATTTTTTCGATTAAATCTTCTGGCAGATTTTTTCCAATACCGCCAAATGCAACTTCAAGTTCAAAATCGTCATTAATTCGATCGCTAATTTCAATTATTTCTTTTTTAAAATCAGACCACTTACTAGATTTTATATAATTTTTATTGGCAACATCACTTTCCGCCAGTTGAATAAGTTCATGAACGGTTTCTTTATAATTTCTTATGGGAACAACCTTGTCAACTTTTACCCCATTTAGTTCTGTAGTTTTGTTATTTTTATGGGCAACAATTTTTATGGAATCATTTTTAATCATTCCGTTAAAATTTAGCTGATCGAATAGCATTTGGTATTTTCCTGTAAAAGAATCACCCCTAACCTTACCTTCAAAATGAACTATTTCAGGGTATGCTATTGAGGTTGTCATTTTTGCAAGCGTATATTTAAATCTTCCTACAATATCTATGAGCGCATTTTCTCTCGTCATCCCAGTAATTATATCATCTTCAATAGTTGTCGTTAAATAGAAGTCGAAGCCTTTTGGGTTATTAATAAACCATGTTTTTTGTGCAAAAATATGATTACAAAAAATAATTAGAATAAGTATTAAAAAGGTCTTTTTCATTTTGAATCCTGGTGTTTAGCAATCTATATTAAGTCAATTTGGATCTGATAGGTTTATTTTTTAAATCGTTTCATGATTTCTTTCCAATTGGTAAAAATAATTCCTTCATCTTCAAAGAATTTGATGAGTTCAGGATCTCCAAACATTTTTGCTTCCCAAACACGTTGCTGCCACGCATTCGTGATGCCCTTTAACTTTTCTGTTTTTACAGAAGGATGAAAAATAATTTCGGTTAAACCAGCATCTAACGATTTAATCAATTGTTTAAAACGTTCAATTTTTTCATTATAAGTATTAGCTTCAGGAGCGGGAAGCAACATGTCAAGTTTTGGTAATGAGTAGTTTTCACCCATTTCAATAACAGCATCGTTAATAACCCATCCTTTTACTTTTCCCACCGCTTTAAAAAAATCTGCCACCTTAGGTTTTGACAAGTCAACGACCATTGCGGGGATACCATATTCTTCCGCAACTTTTAAATATACTTTTAAATAATCTGGATGTCCATAAATGGACCCCATATGGGTATCGATATGATCTGGTCTATAGCCTAAAGCAATCGATTTTTTAATTTGAGTTCTAATTTCTTTTTCAACATCTTCAGGCGATGCATGGGCAACAAGATCAGGTATTTCGGGCCAAAATTTTCCGTCAGGGTCAATTAAACTAGGCACATCTTTTGGGTTAGATACAGGTCCCCAACGGTGATCTACCCATTCACTTGTCAATGTAAGGTGTAGGCCAATATCCATTTTTGGGTGGTCAATTGCCCATTGCACAAATTCTTCGGCATTTGGGCAGGGCATCATAATAGCGGCTGATTGAATCTCTTTATTTAAAAGTTGGGGGATCACGGCTTGATTTGCTTCTTCACACATACCAATATCATCGGCATGGAGAATAATTACTTTTTTACCTGCTGGAAATCCTAATTTTTCTGCCCAATTTTTAGGTGTTTGATTGTAGAGGATTGCCATTTTAGAGTCCTCTTTTTTATTTTTACAACTAATAATTGTTCCCATTGCGATGATTCCAATGATTAGAGTTTTTGAAATAGATTTTATTGTGCTTATTGTATTCATGTGGTTGTATTTATTGTTTTCAAAATTCTATATTTGGATTCCCGTTCCTGCCTGCCGCAGGCTGGTTCACGGGCTGGCCTGCGGCAGGCAGGAATGACAATATCAATGAAAATCCGAGGCTGAGCCTCGAGGAATTCTTCTCGATTAATTCCGTTTTATGTCATTCCTGCGAGGGCAGGAATCCACAGTTGATCTATGTATAGATTCTTGTCTTCGTAGGAATGATATTCGTTTTTAATTACCATTAAATTCATGGTAAATCCAAATTTATAGACCCTCATATACATAAATAGGATTCGTGTAAATCCACGGAAATAGTTCATCATTAAAATTTAAATAGGCCTCAATACGATAATTACCAGGTTCCTGATTTGGGTCGAATTCATACGTGTATGAATCTTTAACAGTATTGACAACTGATCCATCTTTTATCAATTTAAATTGAACAGGAAATGGAGATACTGCTTTTAATTTATTGATGGAATTTACCGAAATTGAATCACCCATAATGGCACTTAGTTCATTGGTGGAATTTGTTGAAAAATACTGAAATCCTTTAGCATTTGCTAAGCTTTCAAATGCAATAAATGCATGACCCGCAACCAAATTATCTTTGATGTTTACATTGGAAAATTCATTACAAAAAATGTGTGTATTTACAAAATTAAAAGAATGATAATAAGTGTCTAGTTCAAGTTTGAATCCCCAACCGCCAGCATCTGATTCTGACAGAAGTAATTTTTCTTTCCATCCAGGTTCAACCAGTGAAATTTGTTTGGCATTTGGGCCTACCCATTCAACCATTCCGTCATCGGTATATCGGGCTCTTAAGTTCTGATTACTATGTGCATCTACGGCAGCCATCCCAATCACTTTTCTAAATTTGTTAATAGAATCCCAACGCGCCATTATAACTATTTGTTCATCAAATATTTCTCGCATGCCCCAATGTCTGTACTTGTTTCCGTTGATGATAGAATTTACCACAAATGGCAATAAATCATCCCCTTCATCTATAAAATCGGTATGGATATTATAAATTTCCATGGCTTGATAATCGGGGTTTTCCCAAGCATGTTTTTCTTCGGTATGGACATATAAAACTAATCCGCCAGAATCGGTGACTTGCTTTATTAAAGTATCTAGAGGTTGATCCCAATCCAAAATTCCAGATTTCATCGGGTTTACCATCAATCCTCTATTTTCTGTTCCAGACTCAATGATGATATTATCATAAACTCCGTGATATCCACGCGGAAAAGAGTCTAATTGTGAGTGCTCATGATCTGATAAAAAGATAAAATCCAATTTGGCTTTTTTGGCAGCAGGTAAAATTTCTTCTAGTATCCCACGACTATCATGAGACCAATAAGAATGTGCGTGAAGTACCCCTTTGTAATCAGTTTGTTTGATGAAATCGAACGGTTTTTTATAAGTCGCTTCAATTTCACTTTTGATTTTATCTAGTTTAGGATATGTGTGTACTCTATTCCAAATAGAAGGTGCGGCGTAAATGAGCGCTGAAAGAAACCCGATAATAAGTACGATTAGTATAAATTTAATAAATAAGCGACTAATTTTTCGAAATAGTTTCATAGCTGATCATCTCAGTTTTTATTTTCAGTCATCACATTCTTGTCTGTCTTAATTTCCACTTTACCACCAAACAATCTTATTTTCCGACCTAAAGATCGGGAAACCAGCCTTGCCAGTTTACCTGCCGAAGGCATTGCCGACATGTTAAAGAATCTTCTCGTCCGCCGAATCCGCCTGAGGCGAAGAAGGAGGATTAAATTATAAAAGTTTCTTTATCTGCTCACTTACATTCTCTGGTGTAAATCCTAATTTCTCATCCAAAATTGTATAAGGTGCTGAATAACCAAAAGAATTCAAGCCCCAAACTGCTCCGTTTTCACCAACCAATCCTTCCAATGTTACAGGAAGTCCAGAAGTTAATCCGAATCTTTTTATTCCTTCAGGAAAGACTTCTTGTTGGTATTCTTTAGACTGACTTCTAAAAAGCCCTTCTGATGGTACAGATACAATACGAACATTCACTCCTTTCGCTTCAATAATCTCTGAAGCTTCAGCCAAGGTTGAAACCTCAGAACC
>JAUXGV010000100.1 GCA_030621915.1 Flavobacteriaceae bacterium | reverse complement strand
TGCCAAAGCAATAATTTTCTGACTATTTTATTTTTTGATACTCCACCTGAATCAATGATATTTAATATTTTATTATCTATTTGATTCAATTCACTCCCATTTGAAAATCGTTTTAAATGTTGATTCATTGCCATTTGTAAATAAGTGAATTTCAAAGATTTATTAAAATCAAACTCCTTTAATTTTTGCTCATCATTCTCCACATATAAATTCCAACATTCTTCTGCAAAAAGAAAGTTGTTTCTGGATAGGTTTACTTTATTATTCTGAAGATATTCATATTCATTAAGGCTGTAATCCGATAAGGATTGTAGGGCTTCTTTTCCCTTTTCTCTACCTGTGCAAACCAAGGAGTATTTTATATCCTTTCGATAAAATTTTAATAAATAAGTACATAGAGCCAATAAATTCACCTGGCAATATAAATCATATTCAAACCATAAAACTACTTCGCTATTTTTTGATATTGCCTCAATTTTTTGAATTTCTTTGATGGTTTTATCAAAATATTCTAATCTAGGAACACCGACTTCATTTTCAAAATAATTGTATCGGGCCAACCAAAATTTATCACTTCCAACATCATTATGCAAATCCCCTTCACAGAGCATTTCTCTCCACACAATCACTTCTCCTTCAATGGAAGTTTTGGATAAAATCTGAGCCGTGCTATCACCGTTAACTATATGAACTGTATTATTCATTAATCTCTTTATGTGCTGCTTTAAATTTTTCAGGTGTATTAATATTTCTAATAAAATTGTCATCAATTTCTACTATTTCAACTTCAGAATTTATCAATACCTTTCTTGGACAGGAATATCCCTGAGATAAATAATTGAGTAATAATGGATAACTTTTGGGCTCCCAAATCGTAATCAATGGTTCCGGAAATTCTTTGCCTTTCCCCTTAATAGTTGTAGCTGCTTTTGAAGGGTTTCTATGCTTCAATAACAATGCAATCAATTCATCATTCACAAAGGGTAAATCAGTTGCCAAAACCAACCAAGCACTATTAGGATCTTTCTGAAAAGCAGAACATATAGCACCAAAAGGCCCCAATCCGGCAAACTTATCAGTAATCACATTTTCAGATTCAATATCCTGTTCTTCTCTAACCGATAAATAAGTTTTTAATTGATGCCTTTCCAGCAAATTGATTGCAAAATCTCTTTGGTCTTTACCATGGAAATTTAAGGTTCCTTTATCTGTTCCCATCCGTGTACTTTTTCCACCGGCTAAAATTAAACCTTGAACAGATGCAACTTTTTGTTGGATTAAATTTTGAATATGGTTTGAAATTTTCTCAATTTCATCAATCTGATAACAATGTAAATTTTTAATATTGGGATATTTCTCTTCCAAAAAATCAAAATATTTAGACTCAGAATTCAATTTAATTAGAAATTGAACATTTGTTAGCTGATCTAATCGTTTTAATACCGAGGCTTCTTTTTCATTATCCAGAATCAGGATTTGCTGATCTCCTTGATAATGATTTCCATTGATGAATAAAAAATCATTTTGTGAAAATTGTATTCTTGCATTAAACGGATTCAATATTGTTTTAGAATTTGAATCTAAATTTCCCGACTGATGAAAGGTAAAAGTACTCAGGGTGGGGGCCTCAATTTCAGAATTATGACTGGCATCTAAATAAGCAATTTTGAATCCTTTTTGTTGTGTTTTTACAATATTATGGACCAAATCGCTAATAATTGAGCATTTTGCGCCTAAAATAGAAATTTCATTAGATGCGTAATTTCCATTATTTCGCAACTTTAACTTGGCATGTTTTCTATGTTGGTTCATGAACTTTTTACTTTTACCTTTTAACTTTTAACTTTAACGTCATTCTTACCACCGGTTTTCTCCAACAATTTAATTTCTTTAATCACCATTTTTTGAGAAATAGATTTACACATATCATAAACTGTTAAGGCCGCAATATTTACTCCAGTCAAAGCTTCCATTTCTACCCCTGTTTTACCTTCCACAGAAACAGTGCACAAAATATCAATATGTTCCTTATCGATAATACTGATATCAATATTCACTCCATTAATGGATAAGGGATGACACATGGGTATCAAATCCGGTGTTTTTTTAACACCTTGTATCCCTGCTATAATTGCAGTTTGAAACACGGGTCCCTTTTTCGTGAATAATTCATCATTTTCGAAATGAGAAATGATTTCCTCTCCCAAAAACACATGGGCCATTGCCGTTGCTTTTCGTTGGGTAATTTTTTTATTGCCAACATTGACCATTTTGGGCTGGTTATTTTTATTTATATGTGAAAATTGTTTCAAAGTTTTTAGTTTTTTGTATTTAGTCGTTAAAATATTAATAATTGATTCTTTGTCATTCCTGCGCCGTGCCTGCGGCAGGCAGGAATGACAATTCATTTAAAATCTCGATATCTCAATATTGGAAAAACTTCTCCTTTGACAAAATTACTTTTATCTGCCGGTAATTCCAAAAAGGCAGAAGCATCAACTAAATTGGCTAAATCACCTGATCCCTTACCTTTAATTGGAGTTGCATAAATCGTCCCATTTTTACTTTCAATTTTGACTTGCAAAAAATAAGTTACTTCAGGGGGAAATGAAAAATCTTCAGAAAGTACTGCAAAATCATTATTCTGATAATTTACACCCACAGATTTTTGATACCAGGGGTAAAAATATTTCAAACAGCTGACAAAGGTCGAAACGGGATTTCCTGGGAACGCAAAAATAGTTTTATGATTCTTTTTACCAAACCAAAAAGGTTTTCCGGGTCTTTGTGATACCCTATGAAATCTCTTTTCAACATCTAAATCATCAAGTATTTCAGGAATAAAATCAAATTTACCCTTGGATACAGCACCACTAAAAAGTAATACATCATATGCTTCCAAATACTTTTCAATTTTAGTTTTTAAGGTAAACTTATCATCTTGAATATGTGCCGTTTCAGCTTGGATATTTAATCGTTTTAAAAGAGAAACTAAAGTATAAACATTACTTCGTCTGATTTGATGATTTTGGGGAATTTGATCAACCTCTACTAATTCATCCCCTGTGGAAATAATCATAACTTTAGGCTGCCTTGTAACTTTAACTTTGTTCTTTCCAACTGTGGCCAAAACACCTATTTCCGCAGATGAAATCAAAGTGTTTTCTCTTAATAATATATCTCCGAAATTTCTATCCATGCTTTTTTTGTGAATATTTTGAAAATATTTTACTTCATTAATATTCACTTTTGCAATTCCATTTTTAATATCTAAAAGTTCATAGGGTATAATAACATCACTGTTGTGGGGTAAAACAGCTCCTGTCATGGCTTCAATACAATTATTTGTATTATGAAGTGTAATCTGTTTACTTCCTGCCGGTTGAATTCCTTCAATTTTAAATTCACGCAAACCTCTTTCAAAAGCATCAAATGAAAGGGCAATTCCATCCATACTCACTCTATTAAAAGGTGGGAAATCTCGGTCTGCATAAATATCTTCTTTTAAAACCCGACCCAAAGATTCCAAGAAAGGAATCCCCTCAACACCAAACCCTTCCGTTTCATTTAGAATAATTTCTAATGCCTTATGTGTGCTAATTAGCCCCATTGTCTTTCATACATTTCCCCAAAGAGGGAAAATTTATTTAATTATTGATTGGCCTTACTTGCTATCAATTGTTTTCACATTATTCCATTTTCAAATTAAACTAACCACCAATAGTTGACATACTTTCAGAAACATCTGAATTACGTTCTTGCTCTGCAATAAAACCATCTTTTGGTTTTTTATGAACAAGGGACAAGAACAAATTTTTGAGGTCTTTATCATCTGCACCCTCTCTCATAAAATCTCTTACATTAAAAACCCCATCATCAAACAAACAATTTTTAAACAAGCCCGTTGAGGTAATACGAATTCTATCACAATCGCCACAGATTGTTCTTGTAAAAGCCGGTATGATTCCAAAGGTGCCCTGATACTGATCAATTTTAAAATTTCTCGAAGTTGATGATCTTTTATCTTTCAATTTATCTATATCATCATATTTATTTTCAATACTTTGAAATATCTTGTTATAATCCCAAACTTCAATAACATTCTTTTGTCCTGTTCCATTAAATGGCATTTCCTCAATAAATCTAACAGCGATGTTTTTATACTTTGTGAGTTCCACGAAATCAATAATCTCATCAGTATTTACACCTGATTGAACAACCATATTCAGTTTCAAGTCAAGCTTACTATTCTCTAGTTTTTCAAGTGTTTTATACACTTCATCAAAGACGTCTCTTCTCGTAATTTCAGCAAATTTTTGCCTATTCAAGCTATCCAAACTCAAATTGATTGATTTGACTTTTAATTGCTCAATTTGTTCAATATGATTAGCAATTAAGGCGCCATTGGTTGTGATATTAATTTCATCAAGCAATTCGTTATAATTCAACATTTCAAGCAATTTGACAAAATCTTTTCTTACAAAGGGCTCTCCACCTGTCAAACGAACTTTATTAACTCCCAATTCACTTAAAACACGTGTCAATCGGTACATTTCTTTAAAAGTCAGTAATTCTTTTCTGTCTACAATGTCTATTCCATGAGCAGGCATACAATATTGACATCGAAGATTACACCGATCCGTAACTGCCAATCTTACATAGGAAATTTTTCTTCCAAATTTATCTTTTAAAATGCTCATGTAGGATTTATTCAATAGGGTGTAAAATTACAAAAATAAAGAGAATGATAATTTTAAGTATATCTTATTCAAGCTAAGCTTAATGTGGTAATTTATGTTTCAAAGCATGATATAAAAAAGCACCAATATGTGCTCCTAATAATACAATCAATATAGAAACCACTCCTTTTCCAACAAGAATATACATAGGGCCGGGACACGCCCCTCCCATCGCCCAACCCAATCCGAAAATAATTCCACCCAATAAATTACGACTGATTCCTTTTTCTTTTGGTTCAACAATAACATTTTTGCCTTGGTAAGTTTTCAAAGTTCCTTTCTTAAAAAAATACATAATTACCATACCAATCAAAACGGCTGAACCAATAATACCATACATATGAAAGGATTGAAATTTGAACATTTCATAAATTCGATACCATGAAATTACCTCAGCCTTGCTCAATACAATCCCAAATAATATACCTATTAATAAAAATTTTATTTGTTTCATTTTTTATATTTAAAATAAATAGGGTAAAATCAACCAGGTCATTATCAAACCACCAATAAAAAATCCAATAACCGCAATTAAAGATTCAAAGGATAAGTTGCTTAATCCTGTTATAGCATGTCCAGAAGTACATCCTCCGGCATATCTTGTGCCAAAACCAACAAATATACCAGCTACAATTAACATCAAAAATCCTTTAAGTGTAAATAAGGTATTTATACTATAAATTTCATCAGGTAAATAAGTTAATCCAGCATTTGAAAAACCTAGTTCAGTTAAATCTTCTACCGTTTCAGGGTTCAAATTAATTGATTGATCTGTAGTTAACCACTGATCTGAAATTAAACCTCCAATAGCTAGGCCTAAAATAAATATCAAATTCCATTTGTTTTTTCTCCAATCGAATTTAAAAAAATCTACATATTTTCCGGCTCCTGCCATCGCACAAACCGTCTCTAAATTAGACGATACTCCAAATTTCTTTCCAAAATAGAACATCAAATACATACATAGTGTAATAAGGGGTCCTGCAACATACCAAGTCCAAGGCCCTAATATATATTCCATAAGTTTAAGTTTAGTATTCTAGTACTTCAATTTTATTTCTAAATAGGTTTATTTTTCCATCTTTCTCCAATTGTTTTAATAATCGGGAAACTACCACTCTGGAAGTATTTAAATCAATTGCGATATCCTGATGAGTAGTATGTAAAATAGGATCTCTCATAATTTTTACCTTATCAGATAAATATTTAAATATTCGTTCATCCATTTTTAAAAATGCCAGCGTATCAATGGCTTCCAACATTTCATTTAGTCTGATATTATAACTCTCAATTACAAAATCTCGCCATGATTTATATTTTACCATCCATTCTTCCAATTTTGCAATGGGAATAAAAACAATTTCAGAAGTCTTTTCGGTAATACCTCGAACTATACTTTTTGTATTGTGCAAACCACTCACAAATGAAATGGTACAAGTATCTCCTCTTTCTAAAAAATAGAGGGCAATTTCATCCCCTTGATCATTTTCTCTACTAATCTTTATGGCGCCAGTTAACATCAATGGAATAAATTTGAATTCATCACCGATATCCATCAATATTTCATCCCCGGGAATTTTTTTATAATTCCCAACTTCTACAATTTCATCAATTAGTTCTTTTTCAAAAACAAAACGATAATATTCATTTAGCTTTTCTTTAAGCATTTTCTATTTTTTTTGAAATATAGTTTACAATTTTCTCCGTGGCACCTATATTTTCTTTAATATAGTCCTTTGTAATTTTTTCCTTAATTTCTTTATACTTTGAATCTTGATAAAGTTTATTAATTTCTAATTTTAGTTCTTCACCATTTTTCACCACAGTACACCCCTTTAAATTTACCAAATCAATGGCCTCTTGAAATTTATCATATCTCGGTCCAATGATCAAAGGTAACCCAAATGTGGCCGGTTCCAAAATATTATGAATTCCATCTTTTTCAAAACCACCGCCCACAAAAGCAATCTTGGCATAACTATAAATTTTAGTCAATATTCCAATAGTATCAACTATAAAAACCTGGGCATTGTTATCCTTGATTATATCGGTAAATAAAGTTGTCGGTTTTTGTATGGATTTCAATAAGTTTTCAATTCCGTAGGTCGTTATATTATGTGGGGCTATTATAAATTTTTCACCAATCGATGCATAATTATTAATATAGTCTACCAATAATTCTTCATCTTTTGGCCATGTGCTTCCCGCAACTAAGACAAATTTATTTTGAATAAAATCTTCAACAAACTGTAAGTGATTATCTTGATTTGTTAACTCATATACTCGATCAAAACGGGTATCACCACATAACATACAGTTCTTAAAACCAATAGAATTTAGCAATTTTTCAGAACTTTTATTTTGAACAAAAAAATACGAAAACGCTTGTAGCGATTTTTTCATCCAAGCACCATAGGGTTTAAAAAATACCTGATCGGATCTAAATGCTCCTGAAACCAATAGAGTCTCTATTTTTCTGTTTTTTAATTCCTTTAAAATGTTTGGCCAGAATTCATATTTAACAAAAATAGCGATTTCAGGATGGATGGCGTCTAAAAATTTCTTTGCTTTATTTTTTGTGTCGAAGGGTAAATATACAACAGAATCAGCCAAGTTATAATTTTTTTGAACCTCATAACCTGAAGGAGAAAAAAAAGTCAAAACAATTTTATAATCTTCATACTTGCTTTTAATTTTTTCAATGATGGGCCTTCCTTGTTCAAATTCTCCCAATGATGCACAATGAAACCAAATAACTCGATCTTCCTTATAAATAGATTTAGAGAGTATGCCAAATGTATCGTTTCTTCCATCAACAAAAAGTTTGATTTTTTTATTAAAAAGAGTGATGATTTTTAATATTAACCAGATTAGGTTAGTCGATATATTATAAAGCAAATTCATTTGTTTTGCTAAAATAGAAATTTAGGTTACAGCAAATAATTAAATTCGTATTTTTGTCGTTGGTCTTAGCCCATTGGCTTCGACAATACAATAAATTTATTTCAATGAAAAAATTGCAAATGGTTGACTTACAGAGTCAATATAAAAAAATACAAGCTCAAATTGATAAAGCCGTAAGTGGGGTATTTGCATCTGCTGCATTTATCAATGGACCTGAGGTAAAACAATTTCAATCTGATTTAGAGGAATATCTTCAAGTAAAACATGTAATACCATGTGCCAATGGAACTGATGCTTTACAAATTGCCATGATGGGTTTAGGATTGGAACAGGGAGATGAAGTAATTACAGTTGATTTTACTTTTGCTGCAACTGTTGAAGTTATTGCCCTGTTAAAATTGACACCTGTTTTGGTAGATGTGGATATCAATACTTTTAATATGGATATTCAAGCCTTAAAAAAAGCCATTACCCCAAAAACCAAAGCCATTGTTCCTGTCCACCTTTTTGGTCAGTGTGCTAATATGGAAGCTGTTTTGGAAGTAGCTAAAGAACACAATTTATATGTTATTGAAGACAATGCACAAGCCATTGGAGCCGATTATATTCTTAAAGATGGATCCAGGCAAAAAGCTGGAAGCATGGGAGATGTGGGAACGACTTCTTTTTTTCCATCTAAAAATCTAGGTTGTTATGGCGATGGTGGTGCTATCTTTACCAATAATGATCAGCTCGCTCATACCATTAGAGGGATGGTGAATCACGGAATGTATAAAAGATATTATCACGAAGTTGTTGGTGTAAATTCGAGACTCGATAGTGTTCAAGCTGCAATTTTAAGAATAAAATTACCTCTTCTAGACAGTTATTGTGATGCCAGAAGGTCTGCCGCTGAATATTACAATAATGGTTTTTCTGCATCTGATAAAATTATTACTCCAATTACAAGTGAATTTACCACCCATGTTTTTCATCAATATACCTTGCGTTTAAAAAATGTTGATAGAAATGCTTTACATGAGCATTTAAATGAATGTAAAATTCCTAATGCAATTTATTATCCGGTGCCGTTGCATTTGCAAGAGGCTTATAAAGATTCCAGATATCAAGAAGATGATTTTAAGGTAACAAATGAATTGATTAATTCAGTAATTTCCTTACCTATGCATACTGAATTTGAACAAGAACAACAAGACCATATTATCAATACAATTTTAGATTTTGTTAATGAATAAAGAAAAAAGAAAAATATTAGTTACCGGTGGATTGGGGTTTATAGGATCACATACAGTGGTAGAGTTACAAAATGAAGGCTTTGACGTCATAATTATAGATGATCTTTCCAATTCGAAAATTGAGGTTTTAGAGGGTATTACTTCTATTAGCCATATCAAACCTGAATTTGTACAACTTGATTTGAAAAATAAAGAATTGGTAAGTGAATTTTTTTCCAATCATTCAATTGATGGTGTAATACATTTTGCAGCTTCTAAAGCTGTTGGTGAAAGCGTTGAACAACCCTTAAAATATTACGAAAATAATATAGCCACTTTGGTGTATTTATTACAGGAAATGATAAAAAATAAAGTGAGCAATTTTATTTTTAGTTCTTCATGTACCGTGTATGGACAAGCTGATGAATTACCGATTACTGAAAAAGCCCCGGTTAAAATAGCGGAATCACCTTATGGTAATACCAAGCAAATTGGAGAAGAAATTATTAATGATACAACAAGAGTTGAAGATTTAGAAGCCATTGTATTGAGATATTTTAACCCAATTGGAGCGCATGAAAGCGTGAAAATTGGAGAATTACCCATTGGGATTCCTCAAAATTTAATTCCTTTTGTCACTCAAACTGCTGCCGGTATAAGAAAGGAGCTTTCTGTATTTGGTGATGATTATCCTACGTCTGACGGAACGGCAGTAAGAGATTATATCCATGTAGTTGATTTGGCAAAAGCACATATTGCTGCATTACGAAGGTTACTTGATGGAAATAATAAGGAGAAAATTGAATTTTTTAATGTTGGAACAGGTAAAGGGAATTCAGTTTTAGAAGTTGTCCAAGCCTTCGAAAAAATAAGCAATCAAAAATTAAATTATAAAATTGTTGGAAGAAGAGAAGGAGATATCGTTTCTGCCTATGCCGACACAACTTTGGCAAATCAGGAATTAGGCTGGCAATCAAAATTGACATTGGAAGATGGTCTTGCTTCAGCGTGGAAATGGCAACAGAAACAAAGTTAAAAGGTATTAGTTTCAGAAATAAATAATGCCAATTCCCCTCTTGAGAGGGGCTAGGGGTGTGTCAATTATATGAATAAAAAAATATTAATTACTGGAGGTGCAGGATTTATAGGTTCTCATGTTGTTAGGTTATTTGTCAATAAGTATCCAGAAGCACAAATTTATAATTTAGACGCACTCACCTATGCGGGAAATCTGGAAAATATTGCCGATGTAGAAAGCGCTTCCAATTATACTTTTATTAAAGGAGATATTAAGGACATATATTTTATAAAACCTCTTTTTCAAGAACATCAATTTGAAACAGTTATTCATTTGGCAGCTGAGAGTCATGTAGATCGTTCAATCACACACCCCAATGATTTTATTGAAACCAATGTTCTGGGAACTGCCAATTTGTTAAACGCCTATAAAGCAACCTGGCATGGAAATTTTGATGAAAAATTATTCTATCATGTCTCAACAGATGAAGTTTATGGTTCATTAGGAAAAACAGGATTGTTTACAGAAACAACACCTTATGATCCGCAATCTCCTTATGCTGCACCAAAAGCTTCTTCAGATCATTTGGTCAGAGCCTATGGAAATACCTATGGAATTCCATTTGTGATTAGCAATTGTTCTAATAACTATGGAGCTAATCAG
>JAUXGV010000046.1 GCA_030621915.1 Flavobacteriaceae bacterium | reverse complement strand
AAAATAACCTGTTAAGGTTAAATTACGCATCCTTGTAAAAAAAGCTTCGCCTAATTTTAATTCTAGGCTCGTCTTTTCCGGGTATGCAATTTGATCACAGATATAAAACTGATCCTTATTTGCACAATTAATGAATTCCGAATTAAATAATGATCGACTGTAATTATCCAACCAAATCAATCCTTCACGAATTGGTATTTGATGTTCTACTATATCCTTCGCAATAAATTCAATAAACTCTACAATACCTGTTTCTGTGGCCGGTCCAAAATTTCCATTCCTTGGAAGAATAATATCACATAATTCAGCAATAGTTAACAATTCATGTTCTATGAAATATTTTTCATTATAAAGTTTTTGATCTCTATTTAATTCTTTAGAAGTTCTTCCATATAAGAATGTCTCCTTCATTACCTTTCCCTTATTATCTGCTTCTGGAATACAACCATTTAAAACCAACCCAGTTGCTATAGATGCTAATAACAATGACTTAATTGTTTCTCTTCTATCCATTTTTGTAAAACTAAATATTTTGTTTTTTTAATTCACTAATAATATGATCACAAGTCCTCCATGATAAAGCCAATATTGTCCAAGTTGGGTTTTTATCGGCTTGTGAAACAAAGGGTCCTCCATCTACAACAAACACATTCTCTGCATCATGTAATTTTTGAAATTTATTTGTAACTGATTTTTTGGGATCATTTCCCATTCTAGTTGTACCTACTTCATGAATAATTCTTCCAGGGGCCTCAAGACCATAATCGGTGTCACTAGTTGGTCTTTCTCCCAATACTTTAGCGCCCATTCCTTCAAAAATTTCTTCATAGGAATCATGCATATGTTTAGCTTGCATTTTTTCATATTTGCTCCATTTATAATTAAACCTTAATACCGGAATACCCCATTCATCAACTTTTTCGGGATCAATTTCACAATAATTGCTTTCTAATGGAATACTTTCTCCCCTACCGGAAATTCCAATGATTGAGCCATAGAATTTTTTAACATCATCTCTTAATTGATTTCCATAACCACCTATTTCACCTCCAACATATTTATTTAAGTTATTAGGATTAAAACCGATACCATAAGCTGGCATTCCCATTCCTCCCCATACTTCTAGATGATAACCTCTGGGAAAATTTAACTTTTTATGATTTCCCCACCATGGTGAATAAACGTGCATGCCTCCTGTACCATCCTCATTATACGTTTTTCTATTCATTAATTCTGGAATAAATGCGGCTCTTCCAGTGCCCGTGGAATCGTGTAAATACCTACCTAGCAAACCACTGCTATTACCCATTCCATCCTTATGAAACTTACTTTTTGAATTTAGTAATATACGTGCAGAACTACAGGCAGAAGCCGCTAAAACAATAATTTTAGCATTTAATTTATATTCCTTTCGATTCAATTTATTTATAAAAATAACACCATTTGCTTTTCCGTTATTATCCGTTACCACTTCTCTCACCATGGAATCTGTAAACAGTTTTATCTGTCCACCAGATTTTTGAGCTGGAAATATAAGGCATGATTCAGCAGAAAAATCAGCATAAACCTGACAAGATCTGTTGCATTGCCCACAGTAAAAGCAAACACCCCGATCTTGATTAATTTTTTTTGTTAGAATAGACAAACGAGATGGAATGACTGGAATATTTGCATTTCTGGCTCCTTTGATATAATACATTTCATGCAATCTGGGTTTTGGAGCTGGTAAAAAAAATCCATCAGGTTCATTGGGCAAATTTTCTTTACTCCCAAAAACTCCTATTAATTTGTCAACCTTATCATAATAAGGTTTTACATCTTCATATGAAATAGGCCAATCATCACCCAAGCCATCCAAACTTTTTCGTTTAAAATCTAAAGGTCCAAATCTAAGTGATATCCTACCCCAATGATTGGTTCTTCCTCCTAACATTCTTGACCTAAACCACTCAAACTTTGTTCCTTTAATCCGAGTATAGGGTTCTCCTTCTATCTTATAACCGCCGTATGCAGCGTCAAAATCACCAAAATATCTTGTTGAACTTGCTCCACGTCTGGGTGATTGCCATGGCCATTTAAGTTGGGTTTGTTGTTCTGTATTTGCCGGATCAAAAAATGGTCCTGCTTCAACTACCGCTATCTTGAGCCCGGCTTCAGATAGAATTTTAGTTGCCATACCACCACCCGCGCCAGATCCAACCACAATGATATCAAATTTTTCTTGGGATGCTTTTATCTGCATATAATTATGATATTTTCTCAAATATAAAAATAAATGATAAATTTATTTATGATTAATTCGTTAAATATTTTATACGACAGTTATGAATTTCAAAACTTAATTCATTAAAACTGAATTGTTACTTGAAGTCCCCAAATGGGTTTATTCGATCCATAATCATAATCAATAGGTGCTATAGTAGAATAAGTTTGCATTTTATTTTTAGTTTTATACCCCATCACATTCAACAATTCATTAAATGGATCCATAAGGATTAATGAAGAAACCCCAAGTAGTTTTGAGTTTAAAACCCTTCGTTCATTTCTCACTATTTTACCCTTCCAAACAAAAAAGCATTCGCCAAGAGCAGATCCTACAATTGGCGTTATAACTAAATCCTGCCATGAAGGAATTTCTGCAAAGGCCTCCACTCCATATTCCCAAAAAAAAGTTGACATTAAGGCAGAATAGGCAAATGATTCCCACCATTTGAATCCACTTCCTCTCGCACTCATATAATAAACGGCTCCCGCCCAAGGATGTGTAACCCAATTCAAAAACCAATCATCCTCATCCCATACTGGGCCAGCTTTAACATTTTCTTTCCATTTTTTAAATAAACCTTCTTTTCTTATTTCATCTTTGTCCCATCCAGAAAAGCTCTCTGGGGAAATCCATAATACTCCAAACGCAGCAACTGCGGCACCAACAAAGAGACCCGTATTATATAACAATCTTTTCGGGTCTCTTATAGGGTCATATACCAAATATTTTTGTCTGTAATCAATTGAATACAAAGGAGTATTTAATACATTTGGTATGTCATCAGACATTTTTATTTTTGCTGTATTCAGATATTCATTGCCAAATTGAAGAGGTATGACCTTTGAATACACAGAATATGTAACCACTGAGTCACGTTGACCATAAGTCATCTGACTGTAAAAAAGCAACCCTGATAACAGTATAATAATTGAAAAAATATTCTTATTTTTCATGGATTGCAAATATAGTAAGTTTCTTCATCCAGCCGAATAATTTTTTTAGCTATAATTCTTCTACCTACATACTGATTCAATGACGGTGCCCTAGTAGAATAAAAAAATAGGTATGAATATTTATGTAAGTCCAATAATAATATTTTCATCTATTTCCTGTTAAATAAAAACTATATTTGCGAAAATTTTTTCAAATGAATTATATCTTATTTGATGGAAACCATAGAGGCAATTTGCTTCCATTAACTTATACGAAACCTGTTGCTGATTTAAGAGTTGGAATCTTAACAATTCGAGAAAAGTGGGAAAAAATGCTTTCAACTATCACCTCTACTTTAACAGAAGATTATTTACAAAAAAAATATCCTTTGGTTGAAAAAGATGAAAACATTATGATCAATGCATCTTTTTTACCGACTGAGTCATTGGTGTCAAGGGTTGTGAATTTGAAGGAGAATCAGGCGATCTGTATTGATGAAAATATTGTGGTATATTTTTCTAAAAGTGCTAGAATTGAAGTAGATTTTAAAGGTTTTGAAAAAATAAATCTTCATGAAAACACCATCCAAATAAAGCAAACTTGGGATATTTTTAAAAATAATGGTGAAGCGATTAAGGCCGACTTCAAGTTACTTACCAAAGGTAGGAAGTCTGCTCCAATTCCAGAAGCTGTTCATTGTATGAACAAAGACCAAATTTTCTTAGAAGAAAATGTTTCTATTGAAATAGGAGTATTAAACGCTTCCAATGGCCCCATTTATCTTGGTAAAAATACTGAGGTTATGGAAGGAAGTATGATTCGAGGGCCTTTTGGTATGGGAGAATATTCAGTTGTAAAAATGGGATCAAAAATATACGGGTCAACGTCATTGGGACCAAAAAGTAAAGTTGGAGGTGAAGTCAATAATGTAGTGCTTTCAGGTTATTGTAGCAAAGGACACGAAGGTTATTTAGGAAATGCCGTATTAGGTGAATGGTGTAATTTGGGTGCTGATACAAATAATTCAAATTTAAAAAATAATTATTCCGAAGTTAAAATGTGGAACTATGAAGCTGAACGGTTTGTCAAAACAGGATTACAATTCTGCGGATTGATTATGGGTGACCATTCTAAAAGTGCCATCAATTCAATGTTCAATACGGGTACTGTTATAGGTGTTAGTTGCAATATCTATGGCGGGAATTTTCAAAGAAATTTTGTACCCTCCTTTTCTTGGGGTGGATCTGCCGGGTTTAAAACCTATCAAATTGATAAGGCCAAAGAAACATCTGAATTGGTGGTAAATAGGAAAAATGAAAATTTTGCCCAAGAAGATCAGGATATTCTGGATCATGTATTTGAATTGTCAAAAAAATACAGAAAATAATTATTGACCCCATGGTATTTGATGGAATTAAAGTTATTCGATCTAAATCATTTTGACAGATCCTCTACTCTATTTAGAACAATAAAAGCAGAAATACCAGTTAATGTACCAATTGAAATAATGGATGCACTTACGCCAAAACTGTCTGCAATTACTCCAGTCAGCAAGGCGCCTACTGCATAGCCCATATCTCTCCAAAATCGAAAAACTCCCAGACTTTCAGCTCTTTGCTTTGGATGTGTATAGTCTGATATAGCATTGATAAAGGTAGGGTAAACCAAAGCAGTCCCTACACCCAATGAGACCCCAATCCATACAAAATGATAAAATTCAACAGCCCATATGAGAGAAAAAATGGCCAAAGACTGAACGATCATACCCCAAAACATTAACATTCTTTTGGAATATATATCCGATAATTTTCCTGTCACTAATTGACTGATTCCCCAAACCGTTGGATAAATGGCCACCAAAATTCCTATGTTGGTTTGAGAAAAATCTAATGCGAATAAAAGTAGTGGAAGTAAGCCCCACATCATACCATCATTCAAATTATTAACGAGGCCAGCTTGGGTAATCCCACTTAAAGAAGGATGTTGTAAGGATGTACTTCGAAATACACTTTTAAGTATGGGAACGCGGCTTTTTCTGCTCTCGACAACTACATGTTGACCGGTATCTTTCAACAAGAAAACAGTAAACAACAATCCTAATACTGAAAATACGATCCCTAAATAAAACGGATAGGGCCTTACTCCATAGATGTTTGAAATATATCCTGTTAAAAAGGCAACAATTCCTATAGATATATAACCGGCGAATTCATTAATTCCAACGGCCAATCCTCTCTTTTTAGGGCCAACCAAATCAATTTTCATAATAACAGCCATACTCCAAGCCAAGCCCTGATTTACACCTAAAAATATATTGGCTAAAATGATCCAATTCCAATTTTCAGCATAAATCAATATAAAAGGAACTGGTAATGCAAAGATCCATCCGATAATAAAAATATTTTTTCGCCCTAATTTGTTAGCCCATCTGCCCGTGAAATAATTACAAATAGCTTTTGTGACACCAAATGCCATGATAAAAGTTAAAATGGCTGTCTTTGATGAAATGCCAAATTCTTGTTCAGCTAGTTGGGGTAAAATAGTTCTTTCAAGACCTATCATGCCCCCAACAAAGGCGTTAATAATCACCAAAAGAGAAAACTGTTTCCAATTTTCTTTAAGTCCCAATTGTAAATTATTCATAAAGTCAAATTTAATTATCTTTTTCCTTGACCAACTAAAAGATATTATTTAATCTAACTACCAAAAGATTGAAATGCAAAAATAAATTATATAATGTTACTATTTTAAAAAGCTTCATTTTTTTACTCTTCACATCTTAAATCAAAGCCAATATGATATGGTTTTGGTTTCTATTTGATTCAAATAATTTGAATCAAATTACGTTTATGTATTATAATATTAAACTTCAATAAATGAAACAAATTTATTCTAAGTGTCTTTATATATGTATCTATTTTATCCTAACTATTTCAATTTCATCGTGTTCCAATAGTGAATCCATAGATGAAAACATGGATGAGTCCGAAATTATAAACAATTCTATTGAGAATGAGATTTTAAAACTAGTAAATAAACATAGAAAAAGTATTGGAAAGTCTTCTTTGAAAATTAATATATTTGCCAATAACCTATCTAAAGAACATACGAATTATATGATAAAAAAAAATACGATTAGTCATGATAATTTTAACCTAAGATCTCAGCAGTTGTTTGATTTTGAAAATGCCAAATCCATAGGCGAAAATGTTGCTGCTGGTCAAAATTCTGCCCCTTCAGTTATGCAAAGTTGGCTGAATAGTTCTGGTCATAAGCAAAATATTGAAGGTGACTTTACACATATTGGAATCAGTGCAATAAAAAATGAAGCGGGGAATTATTATTATACACAATTATTTTTTAACAAATAACAAGAATAATTATTCAATATCATTTACCCTATAATTAACGCATTCGAATACCAAAAACTTTCTAAGTGGTTTTCCGCTTTTATTTTTAATAATAATCGGTTCCAGCTCTTTGACTTCACCAAAGTTCTCATTTAAACTAGCAGGTATTATATTGGATTTCTCAATATTCTTAAAACGTTTCTCCGAATCTATAAATAGGGCGTTTTTACCTTTTAGCGAAGTTAAATCAGCATGAACGACTGAAAATTGTAATCCATTTTTACCCAATACGTTACTGGAATAAATATCTTGATCCATATAAAAATTCAAGACTGCAGAAGTCTTATACCCATCATTGGAAAAGATAAAGTTATCAGGATATTGCTCGCTCAATATTGTCACTTCCGAAGCCAATTCGTCCCAACCGTACCAAGTGTCATCAGAAGTAACGTTAAATGGATAAAAGGCAATTTGAATAAATAATAACACATGGAAAACAATTGAGACAATAACTTGGTATTTTAAAACCTTCTTACTTAAATATCGGCTCGCTAAAATAATCGCGGTAATATAGGCAGGCATGATCCAATTCAATTTTACCCAATAAACCGTTGAAACAGCAAAAAAGAAAGCAATAATAGGCAGTGAAAACGATAACAAAAAAATAGTTTTTTCATTGGGTAAGCTTCTTTTTCTAAAAATCTTCTTTGCAATTTTATAAAACACAAACATGATTCCTGAAAACAATACGGGTAATAAAAGCATTAGTTGTGTACCTAGATTGCCAAAAAAATACTTGGGCTGTAATTGAAATTTAGAAATTGAAGATGCCCGTTCTGATGACTGAAACTTAAACGAAATCCAATCATTTTCGATATTCCAGATAAAAATTGGAGAAACCGTAACTGCAAAGAAAAGCAATGTCAATAGGAGTTCTTTTGAAAAAAGGTATGTCCTATGTCTTTTTGATAGACTCAAAAACAATATCAAACCAAATAATAAAAATAGGGCCGTGTATTTGCTGTCAAAGGCCATTCCTATAAAAATACCCGTCAAAATCCAATAGATTATCTTATTGTCGAAAAGCGCTTTGTAAATGGTAATTAATGACAGCGTCCAAAAAAATACCAATGGGACATCTGGTGTTGTATTGATGGAAATAATTGTCAATAACATGGTTGAACCATAAAAAACCATGGATCGATATAGACCTTTTTTTGATAGAAAAAAGGAAGCCAAATAATAGAAACCAATAAAGGACAACAACGTTACTATAAAATTGGTTATTTTCACCACAGCCACACTTTTACCAAAAAAAAGTCCAAATAATTTGAGCATATAGGCCACCATCGGCGGGTGATCAAAATAAGACAAAGCCAAATGCTCGCTATAAAAATAATAATAGGCATCCTGAGGCATTAGACCCATCAATTGATTAACTAAAAGGCGTATGACATAAACCGAAAAAAAACCAATAATGATGAATTTACTTTGAAATATTTTTAAAAAGTTGGGCATAAATTAGTTCCTTGAAATTGACATAGTTTTCAAATTTAAAATAAATATTCTATAGGGTTGACTTTTAATTTTGACTTTTGACTTTTTCAGGTTTTTTGCTTCTTTTTCTTTGCAGCTGGAAATAACACATTATTCAAGATCAATCGATATCCCGGTGAGTTTGGGTGTAATTCCAATTCTGTTTTTGGGTCTCCTACCCTATGCTGGTAATCTTCCGGATCATGTCCTCCATAAAAAGTAAACATGCCTTTCCCCTTTACACCATGTATATAACGAGCTTCTCCATTAATATTATTTCTACCCATTACCAAAATTATGGGTTTAATGCTATTTGAATCATAAGAAGTTGTTTGCCCCATAAAACCTTTAACAAGCTGGGTATGGTTTTGGCATAACATGGTAGGAACCATATCCCATTTTGCGGAAAATTCTTTCAATTCAAAATAATCTTCAGCTTTTAATATTTTCCTTTTACGAGTCATGTCAATAGAAGAAAACTCATAAATTGTCGGGTTTCTTTCCAAAATAAAGTCTTTAAATGCAAAAGTTCTACTGAAATCTATTTTATTTTGATAATTACTTTCTGAAGGATCACCGTCAAACATAGATTCGCAAATATCTATACCCTCGGCGGCTAAAGTAATATCAAAACTATCAGTTGCAGAACACATGGCAAACATAAATCCTCCACCAATTACATAGTCTCGAATTTTTAATGCGACATCTAGTTTCTGTTCAGAAACTTTATGATAGCCCAATTTTTTAGCCAATAACTCTGATTTTTTTTTATTCTCTATATACCAGGGTGCCAACCTAAAGGCTCCATAAAATTTACCATATTGTCCGGTAAAATCTTCATGATGTAAATGCAGCCATTCATAAAGTAACAATTTTTCCTTTAAAACTTCTTCATCATAAACAGTTTCATATGGTATTTCTGCGTATTGTAAAACAAGTGTTACAGCATCGTCCCATGGTTGACTAGATTTGGGTGAATAAACTGCTATTTTTGGTGCTTTTTCCAAAATAACGGCCTCCATATTTTGAGATGGACTCGATATCTCCTCTAGAATACTGAGAGCTTCGGTATCAGAAATTACTTCATAGGAAACTCCTCGAATAGTACATTCATTTCTGAATTCCTCGATATTTTCCAAAAGAAAAGATCCTCCTCTATAATTGAGTAACCATTTGACTTTTTGTCCTTTTTGTAAGGAATAAAAGGTAATCCCATACGCTTTAAGATGATCCTTTTGCGAGGTTTCATCCATTGGGATTAATAAAAACGAGGCAAAAACAGAATAGGAAAACAGCATCATAAATAAATGGAGTATGCTGTTTTGTATATTCATATTAAAAATAGGTTTCTCGATATAAAAATACAAATATCGAATGATAAATAGAATTTAAAAGAAATTTCTTCAAAAATTTCAATTCATAAAATTTAAAAAGGAACATCATCATCAGAATCAATTTTACCAAAGGCATCGCTTGTACTTGCAAAATTCCCAGGCGAAACAGCATCTTGATTCATTGAAGATTGGAATTCAGTACCAAAGCCTTCTTCTAAGTCAGTAAATTTAGCCAATCTTCCAATGAATTTCATTTTGATATTATCTAAACCACCATTTCTATGTTTGGCAATAATAAATTCAGCTTGACCTTCACAGGGTGTTCTTTCTTCATCATCCCATTCTGTCAAACCGTAATATTCAGGACGGTAAATGAAAGAAACTATATCAGCATCTTGTTCTATGGCACCGGATTCACGTAAATCGGAAAGTAGTGGACGTTTGCTTCCTCCTCTCGTCTCAACAGCCCTTGACAACTGAGATAGAGCAATAACTGGAACAGCTAATTCTTTCGCCAAGGCTTTTAAATTTCTTGAAATTGTTGATATTTCCTGTTCTCTGTTTCCACCTCCTTTTGCACTATTACCAGCTGTCATCAATTGTAAATAATCTATAATTATGACTCTTACTCCATGCTGAGAAACCAACCTACGAGCCTTTGCTCTTAAATCAAAAACAGATAAGGATGGTGTGTCGTCAATAAAAACTGGTGCTTTAGATAGGTTTTTTACCTTTACATTTAAAGCTTCCCATTCATAAGTTTCCAGATTTCCTTTTCGTAATTTTTCTGAAGAAATCCCAGTTTCACTGGAAATCATCCGTGTAATTAATTGTACCGATGACATTTCTAATGAAAATATAGCGACAGGAATATCAAAATCAATAGCCATATTTTTAGCCATAGACATAACAAAAGCTGTTTTTCCCATTCCAGGACGAGCCGCTAAAATAATCAAATCAGAAGGTTGCCAGCCAGAAGTTAATTCATCCAACTTTGAAAAGCCAGTGGCAACACCACTCATTCCCTCTTGGTTGGATATTTCTTCAATTTTTTTTAGCGCCTGACTCACCAAATTTTCGGCAGCCTCAGAACTTTTCTTTAAATTTCCCTGAGTAATATCAAAAAGTTTGGTTTCAGCATCATCTAATAAATCAAATACATCTACAGTTTCATCGTAAGCATTTCCTATAATTTCACTAGAAATGGAAATTAACCTTCTTTGGATAAATTTTTGTAATATGATTCTTGCATGAAATTCAATGTGTGCAGCAGAAGAAACTTTCTGACTTAAACTAATGATATAGAAATCACCTCCAACACTATCTAATTTCTCATCCTTTCTCAATTGATTTGACACTGTTAATAAATCAATGGGTTCTGATTTTTCGAAAAGTCTAAAAATCGCATCATAAATATATTGATGTGCAGGCTTATAAAAAACATCTGAATGTAAAATATCAATTACATCATCAACACCTTTTTTGTCAATCATCATTGCACCCAACACAGCTTCCTCTAAGTCAATGGCTTGTGGCGGAAGCTTTCCCTGTTCAAGGTTTATTACGGTTCCTTTACTACGGCTTTGAGGTTTAAATGACTTGGCTTTTTCCATGGAGCAAATGTACTTTTTTACAAAGGTAAAAAAGAGTTTTTTTTACCTTTTAAAGTTAACAATTTTTGTTAACAAATATATGATTGTTGATAACCATCCTTTTAATTTTAGATCATAAATCATTTCAATTATTCATCCTTTAAATAATTCAATTATTCCGATCAATTTAATGTTATTATTTACAATGTATTATGTTAGAAATTACATTTGCTATTCGATCTTATTTAGACTGAAAACAAATTGTTTTTGTTGTTAATAATTTGTTTTTTTGTTGTCTATTTGTATCCCATGAATAGAGAAAAACGCAACAAACTACTTTCAATTTTACTTTTTGTTCAAATCGGAATCGTCCAATTATTGACAAATTTTCCAGATTTTATCGAAAAATTCTATTCGAATGGAATTTATATTTACTTGAGCATGTTTTTCAGAAGTATTTTGGGGTGGATTCCATTTTCAGTAGGTGATCTAATTTATGCATTTCTAATTTTCTTAATAATTAGATTTATCATTCGTATTTTTAAAAGAAATACAACGCCTATAAAATCTTTAATTTTTAAGGCCTTGGCAAACCTTTCCATTTTTTATTTCTGTTTTTATTTTTTTTGGGCATTGAATTATTCACGTCCCCCTATTTCATATTCCTTACAATTAGATAATATAGAATCCAATGATTCGATCAAGAGTTATAACATTGAAAAATTAAAGGATTTAACTGATAAATTAGTCTTTAAAGTAACAAGCCTGCAATCTATATTAGCCAAAAATGATACCTTGGCAGTTATTGTTCCATATTCATCAAAAGAAATTTTACATTTAACTGATGATGGGTATAATAATTTAAGTAAAAACTTTGCTCAGTTCGAATACTATCCAAGATCCATTAAAAAATCACTTTTTAGTTTACCGATAACTTATATGGGGTTTGCTGGTTATTTCAATCCATTGACGGGTGAAGCCCAGGTAGATTATTTAATCCCCAAAGTCTCATTGCCATCAACTTGTTCCCATGAGGTTGCACATCAATTGGGAATTGCATCAGAAAGCGAGGCAAATTTTATTGGGTTTTTAGCCGCAAATTTTAATAGTGATAAATATTTTCAATATTCAGCAAATCTGGGAGCATTGCGATATGCTTTGTTCGATATTTATAGATTTGACGAAGATCTTTATTACGAATATCTTTCAAAATTACCACTTGGAACAATCAAAAATATAAGGGAATCTGATGAGTTTTGGAAAAAGTATCAGAATCCACTTGAGCCATTTTTTCAAATTTTCTATGATAATTTTTTAAAAATAAACCAACAGAAAGATGGTCTTGAAAGTTATAATAAGATGGTTGAATTATTAATTGCTTATGATGAAAAATATTCAATTGATTAATTTTATATATTTGATCCACTTTTAACAAATTAATCATGAAACACTACCTTAGCTTATTCTTGATTTTTAATTCTTTAATCATTTTTTCTCAAGAATATTTTCCCACCAATTCAGGTGTAAAAAATTCCACCGAGAATTTTATTGCCTTTACCAATGCCACTATTCACATAGATCCCTCTCGAACTATAAAAAAGGGCACCTTATTAATTCAAGGGCAAAAAATTATCAATGCAGGTAAAAATATAACACTGCCCAAAAATTGTATAGTTAAAGATTTAGACGGCAAACATATTTACCCCTCATTTATTGATATTTATACAAATTTTGGAATAACAAAACCTAAAAAAATTGGAAACCCAGGTTATAAGCAACAATACGATGCTACCAGAGAAGGGTATTATTGGAATGACCACATAATGCCTGATCAAATAGGTTTAGATGATTTTAATTTTGATGATAAAAAAGCCAAAGAGTTTCTTAATGCTGGTTTTGGTATTGTGAATACCCACCAATACAATGGAATAATGCGAGGTTCGGGATTAATGGTTGCTTTAAATATACATTCAGGAAATGAAACTCGTTTGATTGACAAGGCATCAACACAGCATCTGTCATTTTCCAAATCGGTAACTTCACTTCAAAGTTATCCTACCTCACTCATGGGTGCTATGGCTTTAATACGGCAAATGTACTTCGATTCTAACTGGTATGCACGGGGGAATTCTAAAACTAAAGACCTAGCCTTGGAGGCCTTAATTGAGCTGAAGAATTTACCTATTATTTTTGAAGCAAATAGCACAAACAATGATTTAAGAGCAGATAAACTTGCTAAGGAGTTTGGCCTTCAATTTATAATAAAAGGCGGTGGCTATGAATATGAAAGTATCGCTGATATTAAAAATACCAATACCCATTATATCATACCCGTAAATTTTCCCAAACCATATGATGTAAGCGACCCATATTTGGCTTCAAAATTAAATCTATCTGATATGCGGAGGTGGAATCAAGCACCATCAAACTTAAGTGTTTTATCAGAAAATGGAGTTTCTTTTGCTTTGACAACCTCTGATCTCAAAGAAATAAAGGACTTTCAAACAAATTTGGTAAAAGCATTTGATTATGGATTTAGCAAAGAAAAGGCCTTAGAGGCCTTGACTACCATCCCAGCTAGAATTCTAGGTAAAAGTAACTTGATTGGGACATTAAACAAGGGAAGTTACGCAAACTTTTTAATTACATCCGAGGAAATATTTGATAAAAAAAATAAGATCCATGAAAACTGGGTACAGGGTCATAAAAATGTGATTAATGATATAAATTTTAAAGACCTAAGAGGCGAATATTCATTAAAAATAGGAACTGATGCCTATAGTTTAAAAATTTCTGGTGATCTAAAAAAACCTAAATCATCTGTAAAAATAGATACAACCGAACTCAAATCAAAAATATCAGTTTCAAATGGTTGGGTTAATCTCATCTTTAATCCTGAAAACAAGAATACTTTTATCAGGCTGACTTCCAAATTAACTCAAAGTGAAAATATAACCGGTGATGGACTATTGACCAATGGCAATTCGGTTAAATGGGAAGCTCTTAAAAAAGATGTTGATAAGAATAAAAAGGCGGATAATGAATTCAATAAGAAAGATGATCCAATCATAAAGCCAGTAACTTTTCCGAATGTAGCTTATGGATTTAAAGAATTGCCCAAACAAGAAACAATTCTATTTAAAAATGTAACTATTTGGACCAACGAATCAGATGGAATCCTAACTGAAGTAGACCTACTTGTTGTTGACGGTAAAATTGCTAAAATTGGGCCGAATTTAAAATCTTCCCGAGCGAAGGTGATCAATGGAGAAGGAAAACACCTGACATCGGGTATTATTGATGAACACACACATGTTGGAATTCAGGGAGGAGGAAACGAAGCAGGTCATAATTCATCTGCAGAAGTAACCATAGAAGATGTTATTAACGCAAGTAACATAGGAATTTATCGAAACCTTGCCGGTGGTGTAACTACCATGCAAATTTTACATGGATCTGCCAATCCTATAGGCGGACAGTCGGCTATAGTGAAGTTGAAATGGGGGCTTTCTTCTGATCAATTATTATACGAAAATGCTCCTAAATTTATAAAGTTTGCTTTAGGTGAAAATGTAAAGCAGTCAAACTGGGGCAATATCAGAACGATTCGTTATCCTCAAACAAGAATGGGTGTTGAGCAACTTTTTATTGATTATTTCAACAGGGCCAAAGAATATGACGCTGTAAAGAAAAGTGGTCAATCATATCGCACTGATCTTGAACTGGAAACCTTGGCAGAAATATTAAATAAAGAACGATATATTACGTGTCATTCCTATGTTCAATCCGAAATTAATATGTTGATGAAGGTAACAGAACAATTTGATTTTAACGTAAATACATTTACCCATATCCTCGAGGGTTATAAGGTAGCTGATAAGATGAAGAAGCATGGAGTTGGTGCCTCCACCTTTTCTGATTGGTGGTCGTATAAGTTTGAGGTAAAAGATGCTATTCCTTATAATGGTGCCATTATGCACGAACAGGGAATTACCGTTGCATTCAACTCTGATGATGCAGAAATGAGCAGAAGATTGAATCAAGAAGCTGCTAAAGCTGTAAAATACGGAGGCGTTTCGGAGGAAGAAGCCTGGAAATTTGTAACCCTAAATCCCGCTAAGTTATTGCATATTGATGATAAAGTTGGTAGTATAAAAGTTGGTAAAGATGCTGATTTGGTATTGTGGAGCGATCATCCTTTATCGGTCTATGCGAAAGCTGAAAAAACAATGATTGAAGGGGTTATCTATTATAATATTGACAGAAACGATATATTGATAGAAGAAATAAAAAAGGAGCGTAACGATCTCATTAATATGATGTTATTGGCAAAGAATAAGGGATCAAAAACACAGGTTCCAATTAAGAAAGAACCAATTTATTTTGAATGTGAATCAGGTCAAACCCAATTTTAAAGAAACAAAAAAATGGATATTTTAAATAAAAAATTAAGCTTGATAATTTTATTTTTTGGACTGATTGTCAGCGCTCAACAAACTCCAGCACCCGTTCAAAGTGAATCGATTTTAATTGTGGGTGTAACGGCACATATTGGTAATGGAAAGATTATCGAAAATGCTTCCATTGGATTTGACAAGGGAAAACTTACCTATGTGGATTCTAAAAATGATGTTGATTCGAATTCTTATTCAAAAGTGATTGATGCAAATGGCAAACACGTTTACCCTGGATTTATAGTGGCTAATACAACTTCTGGTTTGGTAGAAATTGATGCAGTAAAGGCGACACTGGACAGTGATGAAGTTGGGTTGATGTTGCCGCATATTAGAAGCCTTATTGCCTATAATGCTGAATCCAAGGTTACGGAATCTTTAAGACCAAATGGGGTTTTAATAGGGCAAATATGCCCACGTGGCGGAACGATTTCTGGAACCTCCTCTGTTGTTCAATTTGATGCATGGAATTGGGAGGATGCTGCAATGAAAATTGATGATGGTATTCATATCAACTGGCCCTCATCAACGACATCCGGTAATGTATCAAAAGGAGAAGATCGAGGTCCTATTACGGATAAAGTCTACTTAGAAAAAGTAGATAAAATAAAATTCTTTATGAATAATGCCAAAGCATATGGCAAGGGTGAAAAACTTAAAAAAAACCTTCCATTTGAGGCTACTCAAGGCTTGTTTTCGGGATCACAGAATTTCTATATTCATGTGGGAGGTGAAAAAGAAATTACTGACGCCATAGTTTTTTGCAAGAAAACAGGCATTAAAAAAGTTGTTATCGTTAATGGTTCTGAGGCTCACTTGGTTGCCGATTTATTAGTTAAAAACAATATTCCGGTTATTATAGATCGCACACACAGATTGCCATCTAGTTCAGATGAAGACATAAACCTTCCCTTCAAACAGGCAGGATTACTGATGAATAAAGGGGTTGTAGTTTGTATTGGTGTTCAAGGTCAAATGGAAAGAATGCAATCACGTAACCTTCCATTTTATGTGGGAACTTGTGCCACTTATGGACTCAATAAAGAGGATGCTTTAAAATTAATTACATCCAATGCCGCGAAAATTTTAGGTATCAATGATATAGTTGGTACATTGGAAGTTGGTAAAAATGCGACACTTTTTATCTCTGAAGGAGATGCCCTTGATATGCGGACAAATATATTGTCTAAGGCCTATATTGATGGAAGAGATATAAGTCTTGAAACACACCAAACAAAACTATGGAAACGCTATCAGGAAAAATATTCGGGTAAATAGTAATTCATAAAATCAGACCAACTGAGAGTTATTCGTCTGAGACCGATGTATTTTTTATGTGTTTTTGGCGCATGGCAAAACGAATTTACAACTTATAGAACGAATTTATAAAAGAGCTTATTCAGCTGAAAGAGAATTCACGAATTAGGAAAATATGCTTCAATTCCTGGTTGAATGGCAAAGAAAAATTTCTCTTGCGATAAAATAAAACTACACATTAGAACCATTATTTAAAACATTCTATGATAATTTTTTAAAAATAAACCCATAGAAAGGTGATCTTAAAAGTTATAACAAAATGGTGGAACTATTAATTGTTTATGCCATTAAATACAAATTATAAGAATTTAATCCCTCATTGAGGGTTTAATTCCCCGGCTTGCCTCGAAATAAAAATGGTTTTTTTCGGAAGCATACCTCGTACCCTTGAGTCGAGGCTGTTGATTGATAAATACTTTATCCAAAATTTACAAATTTTGTTCTAGCTTATTGACTTTCGTATTTTCTACTAAATATTCAATCTAAAACAAAGGGCTCATTTTGATGGAAAAATGTGAACTACCCTGCGCCAAGAGCGCTGGGCGTCTTAAATATCAAACAGCTTAAGCTGTTTGATATCTTTTTCTCTTCCTTGATTTCTTATATAATTCTCTATTACACCTTTGTCTCCTCTCCCACTTACTGTCCCAATATAATAACCATCTGACCAAAATTACCCTCCCCATAACTGTCGCTTTATTTCTGGAAATTTTCGAAATAACAACCTTGATGTTATGCTCTTCAATAATCTCACAACCTGACCTCCTGAATATTTTGGTAAAAATCTACACAAAATATGTACATGGTTTTTATCATAACTTACTGTCTGAACATCAATATAATAACGCTCTTTGAATCCTGACATTATTTCTAGCATTTCTTGCTCTATCGCTTGACCAAAAACACTTCTCCTATACTTTATTGTTAACTGTATGTGATAATAA
>JAUXGV010000238.1 GCA_030621915.1 Flavobacteriaceae bacterium | reverse complement strand
CTTTTAATTTTTTTACTGCTTCTGCAATTTCTTCTTTGATTGTATTTGATGTGGCTCTACCGTCGAGGATTGTCATATTTTAGTTTTGAATTTTGAGTTTTGAATGTTTAGTGTTCAGTCTACAGTGTTTGGTGTTTGGTGTTTGGTGTTCAGTGTTCAATTTATTATGTAATTATCATTTAATTACTGATATCTGTGCACTGTCAACTGCTAATTGATCACTGCCAACTGATCGCTACCAACTAGCAACAATCACTGCCCCATTCCTTTCATCATTTGCATCATTTTTTTACCGCCACCACCTTGCATCATTTTCATCATTTTACTCATTTGCGAAAATTGTTTCATCAATTGATTCACTTCCTGAACTGAGGTACCTGATCCTTTAGAAATTCTCTTTTTTCTACTGGCATTGATAATGTTCGGTTTGCTTCTTTCATCAGGTGTCATGGAATGAATTATGGCCTCAATTCCTTTAAATGCATCATCATCAATATCCACATCCTTCATGGCTTTTCCAACACCAGGAATCATTCCTACCAAGTCTTTCATATTACCCATTTTTTTGATCTGTTGGATTTGTTTTAAGAAATCATCGAATCCGAATTGATTTTTAGCAATTTTCTTTTGAATTTTTCTTGCTTCTTCTTCATCATATTGTTCCTGGGCTCTTTCCACTAAGGAAACAACGTCACCCATTCCCAATATTCTTTCTGCCATACGATCAGGATGGAAAACATCAATGGCTTCCATTTTCTCACCTGTTCCAATAAATTTTATGGGTTTGTCAACAACAGATTTAATTGAAAGGGCAGCTCCACCACGCGTATCTCCATCTAATTTGGTAAGCACAACACCTTCAAAATTTAAAATATCATTAAATGCCTTGGCAGTATTCACAGCATCCTGACCAGTCATAGAGTCTACAACAAAAAGAGTTTCCTGAGGCTCAACAGCTTTATGAATATTGGAAATTTCAGTCATCATTTTATCATCAACTGCCAATCGACCAGCTGTATCAATGATCACCACATTTTTACCTTTTGACTGGGCATGTTTAATGGCGTTTTTAGAGATTTCAACAGGGTTTTTATTTTCCGGCTCTGCATAAACTTCAACACCAATTTGTTCTCCAACAACTTGTAGTTGATTAATTGCCGCTGGACGATACACATCACATCCAACTAATAAAACTTCTTTGGATTTTTTATTTTTTAAATAATTTGCTAGTTTACCTGAAAAAGTCGTTTTACCTGATCCTTGTAACCCGGACATCAAAATTACGGTTGGGGATCCTTTAAGATTAATACCTGCAGTTTCACCTCCCATTAATCTGGTCAATTCATCTTTAACGATTTTGACCATTACCTGACCTGGATTTAAGGTAGTTAATACATTTTGACCAAAGGCTTTTTCTTTAACATCATTGGTAAATTGCTTGGCAATTTTAAAGTTGACATCGGCATCAAGAAGTGCTCTTCTAACTTCTTTTAATGTCTCAGCAACATTAATTTCTGTAATACTTCCATGTCCTTTAAGTACATGAAGTGCCTTATCTAGTTTATCACTTAAATTATTGAACATAATATCTTACATCATTTTTTGAGCAGACAAAATTACATAAATTTATTGGGTTATTTTAAAGTATTGAAAAAGGAAAAACTGCAAATTCAATTATTTAAAATTGTATTTAGTATTTTGAAAGATGTTTGAAAAGAGATCATTTTTCATTCGATTTTAAAAAATTCTTGACATGGAAAGTATGGAGTGTCTGCCTTTGTTGTGACAATTTTATCAAGCCTATAAATTATTGTATTTGAATTTACTGACAATAAATTAATCCGGTAAAATTTCGCAACTAAATCCCTTAGTTTTTACCATTTGCATGATTTTATTCTCATCAATACCGTGATTTCCTTCAATTCTGAGGACATTATCAATGTCCTCTGTGTCAACTGACCAATCCTGAATGGAAGATATATTATTAAAAAGAGGTTTTACAATATTAATTTTTTTATTTGTTTTAATATCTGTTTTGAATATGAAGATTTCCATTGATCAATTTTTGCAATTTAATTATACTTGTTCATCTGTTATGGGTTCATTGGGACGGTTCACATAGGTTTCAAAAGCCTGATTGCCTTCCTCTTCCCAAAATTTATCATAGTGTTTCCATTTAGAAAATTCATTTTTTGAACTGTTGTCATCACATTTGAATTTCTTGTTGGAAGATTTATGATGACTTTTACCGCCTCCAAATCCACCAAAAAGAATTTTAGATAAAATCAATAGGCCAACAGCCTGCCAATAGGTTATTGTTATCAGTCCAAATACTTCAGGCATTAACCAGTTCCATAACCACATAATTACAAAACCAAATAATACAACAAAGGCTATGGCTGCCATAATTCCTAATGCTACCCATGCAGCTATTGTAGCCGGTTTCTTAGTTCTAATTTTGTGTTTCCAATAATTTGTCATTTTTATAGATTTTAATTATTAAATATTTTCTTTTTTTCTAATTGTTTATATAAAATTGAAAGAGCTCTGTGTCGTCTTGACATCAATGTTCCTTCAGGGATTCCTGTTTCTGAGGATATTTCTTTATAACTATATCCTTCAAAATCAACGGCAACTATGATATCTCGATAAGGAGGCTTTAAGTTTGATACTGAGTTTCTTAATTCGTGTTTCATTTTCTCCGAATAAGAATTATCTGATTTACCATAAAATAATTCAGTCAATTCAATCAATCGGACTTCATTTTCATCGTGAATATTGTTTTTTTGTTTTTTGGTTCTCATGGTATCAATAATTTTATTTCTTATTGATCCATAAACAAAGCCTCCAACATTATTAATGGGTAATGAAGTTTCAGCGCGCGAAAATAATTTCAAAGCAACATCCTGGATAATGTCTTCGGCATCTCGATCAGTACTTTCAGTAATTCTGGAATTCACAAATGATTTAAGTAAACCGTATTCCTTACTAAAAAAAGATTTTAATTTATTATAGTTATCCGTTTCCGACATTATTCAAAAGCGTTTTTAATAGCCCTTCGCATATAAAGACGATAGATTTCAAATCCATTGCATTTATTTTTGAATTTGTGCAAGATTAATTTTAAAAGCATTTGGTATTTGATTGTTTTTATAAGTAGTAATGTTATTTAATATGTTACATTAATTCGAGTAGAAACCATATTTTGAAAGGATATGTTGAGCTTGTACTGGATAATTAATATCAGTTTCTATGATAATATCATAGGAACTTATTATTAAGAGTATGAATCTTAAGGTCTTCTTCTTTTTCTTCAATGAGTTCAATTTGGTCTTTAGTTAGTTCTTTTAGTTTTGTTAAATTTG
>JAUXGV010000040.1 GCA_030621915.1 Flavobacteriaceae bacterium | reverse complement strand
AATTTTTTATCGATTATCAATCAAATTTCAATTCTAAGCTATCAATTTTTGCAAGAACAAATCGACTTGCCTCTACTTTTAGGAAAAGAATTTAAAAAATATTAAATCCCGAATTCATTGAATTATTTCATGAAATATAATTTTAATAATCATTGCCTTTCGTTGGTATGAAGAATTTAACTGTCTATCGAAGGATTCAATTTATTTAATTTTATTAATCCTATATTTAGCCATCAATTAATTCTCCATAATTAAATTTTACATATGCCTCTTATTATTGTTATTATCGGAATAATATTATTGCTTGTTCTAATAGCTGTTTTTAAATTGAATGCGTTTATTGCCTTTGTCATTATTTGCCTTTTTGTTGGAATTGTAGGAGGTATGGAATTACAAGCCGTTATTAATTCCATTCAATTGGGAATTGGGAACACTTTAGGTTTTCTGGTCATGATCTTAGGCTTTGGCTCTATGTTGGGGAAATTAGTAGCCGATAGTGGAGCGGCTCAGAGAATTACTTCTAGGTTGGTAGACAGTTTTGGCATCAAAAATATTCAATGGGCAGTTGTGCTAGCCGGGTTTATAGTGGGCATTCCCATGTTTTATTCGGTTGGATTTGTAATTTTAATTCCTCTTGTATTTACCGTAGCAGCATCAACAGGACTTCCCTTAATATATGTAGGATTACCTATGCTCGCTTCTTTATCCGTAACTCATGGGTTTTTACCGCCTCATCCGGCACCAACTGCAATTTCGGGAATGTTTGGCGCCGATATAGGGAAGACTTTGGTTTACGGAATAATCATTGCAATACCTGCCATCATTGTTGCTGGGCCACTTTTTACGAGAACTATAAAAAATGTAGAAGCTACCCCTTTAAAGGAATTTTACAACCCTATTTTACTAAAGGATGAAGAAATGCCAGGTATGTGGACCAGTATTATTAGCGCCTTATTACCAGTTATTTTAATTGGGTTTTCCACAATATTGGTTGGTTTTATCCCTAACGATTTTGCACTAAAACCAATTATTGAATTCATTGGAAATCCTGTAATTGCCATGTTAATTTCGGTTTTAGTAGCCATATATACACTTGGATTGGCTCGAGGAAAGAAAATGACAGAAATAATGGATTCGATTACCACAGCCATTTCGAGTATTACAATGATTTTACTAATCATAGCCGGAGCTGGGGCATTAAAACAAATTTTAATAGATAGTGGTGTAAGCAATTATATTGCAGAGATGCTAGTAGATTCAAGCATATCCCCTCTAATATTGGCATGGTTAATAGCCACAGTTATTAGGGTTTGTGTTGGATCAGCAACTGTTGCGGGATTAACTGCTGCGGGAATCATTTTACCATTAATTAGCAGTACGGGTGCCAGCCCTGAATTAATGGTTTTGGCCATTGGCGCAGGAAGCCTTATGCTATCCCATGTAAATGACGGCGGATTCTGGATGTTTAAAGAATATTTTAACCTATCTTTAAAAGATACACTCAGAACATGGACAGTTATGGAAACAACCGTTGGAATTATGGGCTTAATAGGAGTTTTAATATTAAATACCTTTATATAAAAAAATTAATAAATGAATCAATTACCCTCAGAGAAAATTAAAGAATTAGGTCTTATTTTTCCACCAGCTCCTAAACCGGCAGGCGTGTATAGACCCTTATTAATTGTTGATAAATTTTTATACATATCAGGACAAGGACCTGTAAATATTGACGGTAGCCTGATGCAAGGACGTGCAGGTGATACCCTGAGTACTGAACAAACCAAATTAGCAGCTCGACAGGTCGGACTAACCATGTTATCGACCATATTGACTCATTTTGGTGATATCGATAAAATAAAAAGAATTGTCAAAGTTATTGGAATGGTTAATTGCACTCCTAATTTTATCAACCATCCAACAGTCATAAATGGCTTTAGTGAATTGATGGCAGATGTTTTTGGTAGGGAAAATGGGATTGGAGTTAGAAGTGCTGTAGGAATGATGCTTCCTGATGGTATTCCGGTTGAAGTTGAAGCTATGTTTGAGTTACACTAAACTTATTTAATCTAATCAGCATGATTCAATGGTATAAAATAAAGGATTCCAAGGAGTTAATATCACCATCTTTGTTAGTTTATCCAGATAGGATAGAAAAGAACATTGATATGATGATTAAAACTGCCGGAGGAACTAATATTTTGCGACCTCATATCAAGACTCATAAAATGGCTGAGATTGTAAAACTTCAAATCAGGAAGGGAATTTTTAAATTCAAATGCGCCACTATTGCTGAAGCCGAATTACTCGCTAAATGCCAAGCAAAAGACATTCTTTTAGCCATGCAACCTGTTGCAATAGATATGATTAGATTATTAAAACTGATCGAAGAATATCCTGATGTTGACTTCTCAACATTAACAGACAGTTTAGATACTGTATTAAAGTTTTCAAATCTGGCTCAAGAAAAAAAAATAAAAATAGCGCTTTGGATGGATATTAATAATGGCATGAATAGAACAGGAATCATACCTAACACTAATGCTGTTGAATTATACTCTGCAATGGTAAGCGATCCAAATATAATAGCCAAAGGCTTACATGTTTATGATGGTCATATTAAGAATTCAGAATTACAGGAAAGAGCGGTAAATTGCAACAAAGACTTTGAATCCGTCATGAGCTTGAAAAAAACCTTAGAGAATAAGGGAATTGACATACCTACTATCATTGCTGGTGGAACACCCACTTTTCCTATTCATAAAAATAGAGAAAATACTGAAGTATGCCCTGGAACAACTTTATTATGGGATGCCGGTTATGCAAGAAGATATGTAGACCTACCATTTTTACCAGCTGCTGTTTTATTTACAAGAGTTGTAAGTAAGCCGAATAAAAATTTAGTTTGTTTTGATCTTGGTCATAAATCCGTCGCTTCGGAAATGTCTTTACCAAGAGTCAAATTTCTAGAATTAAACAATAGTAGACAAATTAGTCAAAGTGAGGAACACTTGGTTGTTGATTCCTTAGATAATAGAATGAATATTGGAGATGAGTCATATGCTCTTCCCATTCATATTTGCCCAACTGTTTCAAAATATAAAAAGGTAATTACGATAGTTAATAATAAAATAACGGGAAGTTGGGAGATTGCTGCGAGGGATCAACAAATAATTATCTAATATTAACTAAAAATAATATCTATGTTTATTTTAGATACTCATTTAGACCTATCAATGAATGCTTTAGAGTGGAACAGAGATTTGACTTGGTCAGTTAAAGATATAAGGAAAAGTGAAGAAGGTATGACCGACAAACCTGATCGGAAAAAAAATACGGTTTCATTGGATGCCTCTCACTTATGTGAACTAAGTTTTTGGGAAACTATGAAGGTTTATGAGGGTCCTGTTTGGGCGAGTCACAACAATTGCAGGAAATTTGCTGACCACAACAGGCAATATTCAGATGAGCAAATAAAGAACTTATTGACAGAAAAGCTGTTGTTGGAACGACCTTGGATGCCTGGATGATGGTTCCTAATTGGGTTCGGGGTAAATCAACTCCTAAAGGAATGGGAGTTACTTTAAAACAAATGGCAGATAATATTGATTATATTTGTCAACTTGCTGGCAATTCCTCACATGTTGGAATTGGAACTGATTTGGATGGCGCTTTTAGAAAGGAACAAAGTCCTTATGACTTGGATACCATCGCAGATTTGCAAAAAGTTCCTCAAATGCTTTCAATTAAAGGGTACAAAGAACAGGGTATTAATAATATTATGCATCAAAATTTTATTTCATTTCTTCAAAAAGTATGGAAAAATTAAAGGTTTTAGTAGTTGGTTGCGGTAATATGGGGGCTTCTCATGCAAGATCCTATTTTCAAATTTCTGAATTCGAACTGGTGGGATTGGTTTCAAGAAATCCAAATATTGCGCGAGAGCACTTGGCCAATGAATTAGGAGGAGTCAAACAATTTAATAATTTTGAAGAAGCATTGATAGAGACCAAACCTGATGTGGTTTCAATCAACACCTATACCGACACCCATAAAGATTTTGCCATTAAGAGCATTCTAGCCGGAGCTCATATTTTTATCGAAAAACCCCTTGCTGAAACTATTGAAGAGGCTCAGGAAATTATCCATATCGCACATAAAGAAAACAAAAAAATTATAGTTGGATACATTTTGCGTCAACATCCAACCTGGAACAAATTTATTGATATAGCCCGAACTTTAGACAAACCTTTGGTGATGCGGATGAACTTAAATCAACAGAGTTTTGGAAACATTTGGTCTACACATAAACATTTGATGGAAACCACGTCTCCAATTGTTGATTGCGGGGTACACTACGTTGATGTAATGTGTCAAATGACACAATGCAAACCCGTAAAAGTCAGTGCAATTGGAGCTAGATTAAGTGAAGAAATAAGTGAGAATATGTATAATTATGGGCAGCTTCAAGTTACATTTGAGGATGGATCTGTTGGTTGGTATGAATCTGGCTGGGGCCCCATGATAAGCGAAACGGCTTATTTTGTAAAAGATGTGATCGGTCCCAAGGGAAGCGTAAGTATGATTGAGCCCAAAAAAGATTCTTCTGAAATTGATGAACATGTAAAAACCGATCAACTCTTATTACATTATCAGGAAAGAGATGACAATGGTAATTTTAAAATTAAGGATCAATTAATAGATACGACAGATGAACCTAATCATCAAGAATTATGTGATTTGGAACAAAAATATTTGCTAAAGGCTATATTAGAAAATCTGGATTTAAGTACTCATCTTAATGATGCCGTTAACAGCCTAAAAATAGTACTGGCCGCAGATGAGTCAATACGAAAAGGCAAAACTATCAGTCTTTAAACTCTGACATATAGATAATCTTTTACAACTATTTGTCAAGATATTACAGCCTTGGCAGTGAATCAATTATTATTCCAAAAGAATATGAATCAAAGTTTATGGTTCTTTATTATTTGATATATATTCGCAAAAAATAAATTTTATTTTGTTTTCCGGTATGTATGAAAATTAATCATTCTATTCTTTTAGCTTCAATAACCATCCTGTTTTTTCGGTGTCATACTGTATCCTATGAGGAACCTAATATTTCATTAGAGAATTATAAAATTGTTAGTGGTTTTGATCTAAAAGTAGTGGCTTCCGAACCATTTATCGAAGCACCGGTAAGTATAGATTTTGACAATCAAGGGAGAATATGGGTTGTTGAAATGAAGGGCTATATGCAGAACCTAAAAGATTCTGGTAGTCAATTACCAAACGGGACCATTTCAATATTAGAAGATTTAGACAAAGATGGAATCATCGATCATTCTAAAATATTTTTAGATAGCCTGGTTTTACCAAGAGCTATTGCACATGTTTATGACGGTTTGTTGTATGCAGAACCGCCTTTTCTATATTTTGTGGGAATTGAGAATGATAAACCTGTCAATAAAATAATAGTTGATTCTAACTATTCAGATGGAGGAAATGTTGAGCATCAGCCCAATGGCCTGATGATGAATATTGATAATTGGATTTATAGTGCAAAATCAAATTTTAGGTATCAAAGAGTTAAAGGTACATGGGTTAAAGAAGCTACTTCCTATAGAGGACAGTGGGGAATCAGTAGAGATAATATGGGGCGCTTGTACTATAATAACAATTCAGTTCAACTGATTGGAGACTTTGTTCTACCAAATACAACCATCAGAAACCCATATTTTAAACCCAGCCACTCTATCAATAAGGTTTTGACTGAGAATCAAAGGGTTTACCCCTTGCATGCCACTTCTGTCAACAGAGGTTATGTACCAGGAGTTTTAGATAAAGATAGTTTACTTGTAAATGTGACTTCTGCATGTGGTCCTCTGATTTATCGAGGGAATCAGTTTTCAGAAAATTATTTACAGAATGCTTTTGTTTGTGTTCCCGAAGCGAATTTAATAAAACGAAATATATTAACTTTTGAAGCCGATCAAATAATTGCGAATCAAGCCTACGATAACCGAGAGTTCATTGCTTCAACAGATGAAGGTTTTAGACCTGTAAACCTATTTAATGGACCAGATGGCGCCATGTATATAGTTGATATGCATAGGGGAATCATTCAAGATAAAGCTTTTTTATCACCATACCTTCATAAACAATTGGCAACTAAAAAATTGGATACAATTATTGGCATGGGAAGAATATTAAAGGTGACAGATACATCAAAAAAGCTAAATGAAATTCTAAACCTTGATCAACTGAACGAAACGGAATTGGTATCTCTTTTAAAAAGTCCAAATGCATGGTTAAGAGATAAATCTCAGCAGATATTGATTCAGCGAAATGCCATTTCGGCGACTCCAGCGATTAGAGAATTATCATTGAACACCAAGGAACCCATTGGTCAACTACACGCTCTTTATACTTTAAAAGGGTTGGATGCTCTATCTTTTGATATTCTTGAAAAGATTGCTGAACTAGGTCAACCGAATATTTTAGCACATACATTGATATTATTTGAAGACCATGCTTCTGTTGAAAAATCAGAAATAATGGCTCGATTATTCTCCAATTTATTGTTGAAGAATGACCCTGTAATTGATTTATATCTTTGCATGACTCTTGGTACATGGTCAAAATTTTCAAAATTCATGTTTTATCCGATGCTAGTGAGACTTTCTCAAGCTTATATTGAAAAAGGTATATATCAAGAAGCCATTTTAAGTGGTTTAAGCGGTGCGGAAGATTCTTTCCATAATTACCTTCAAAAATCAGATAATAGTCGAAGTATAGAGCCATTAAGAAGTTTAGTCAATGTGTCTTTAGAAAATATTAAACATGACAGAAAAAATTCAATATATATTACTACATCAGTTTCTACCGATCCGAGAACAGCTGGATATCAAATCTATAGTAAATTATGTGCCACGTGTCACGGTATGAACGGGGGTGGAATTGAGGGTGTTGCGCCACCATTAATAAATTCGGAATTTGTGAATGAATCAAGTGAAAAGCTGGCTTTGATCATTTTACATGGTCTTCAGGGCCCGATTCATGTGGGTGGTAAATTATACGAATTTAATGGAACTATGCCGGGACTCGCCAATAACCATGAGTATACAGATGAAGATATAGCTGATATCATAAGTTACGTCCAAAATGCATTTGTTGATCATGGTAAGAGCATAAGTAAAGCAAGAATAAAGGAACTTCGAGAAGTTAAACCTAAAAGTGGATCCTTATTTACAGAACAGGAACTGTTGAAAATCAATTGATCATCTCTTTACTATTCTTTTTTCTTTTGAATTCAGTTTTGAACATATTTCTTTTGAATTTATCCTAAATTTATTCTTCTTTTGTACTAATTGTCCCTTTTTGAATTTGTTTTGGGGTTTCTTTGATATAAATGTCTTGTTGAGGGAAAGGAATTTCCACACCCAATTTCTTAAATCTATTATAAATTCCAATTGACATATCACTTTTAACCTCTAACGCAACTTCATAATCCACCCAAAAGCGTAATTGAAAATTTAAAGAACTATCACCAAACTCTCTAAATAAAGCAATTGGAGGGGGGCTTTTCAAGGTATCTTTGTTTTCCTTTGCCACATCCAAAAGAATTTTCAATGTTTCATTAGGATCAGAATCATAAGTTGTTCCAATTAAGATTTCCACTCTTTTTCTTTTATCAGAATGTGTCCAGTTGATCAGATCATTTGAGATCAAATTATTATTGGGCACAACAACTTCAGACCCCTCGAATGTTCTAATATTAGATGAACGCACACCAATTCTATTCACGGTTCCCAACAGATTATTCACTTCAACGACATCTCCCGGTAAAATTGGCCGTTCAAAAACAAGAATTAATCCCGAAACAAAATTCGAAATTACCGTTTGCAATCCAAATCCTATCCCTAATCCGAGAGCTCCTGCCATTAAATTAAACTCACTTAAATCAATACCCAATGAAGAAAAGGCAAGAACAAAACCAAAAGCAATAATAAAATACCTGATCACTAAAGATATGGCTGAAGGAACCCCTTTGGGTAACTTGAAATATTTTAATGAAATTCCACCTCCTCCAAAAATGAATGATATAAAACTGGTAATAAGAAATGAAATAATTAAAATTACAATAAAGGTTAAAATAGAACCCATGGTAAATGTTATAGTTCCCATTTTATGCGTCTCTGAAAAAAGGCTTGTAAAAAATTCAGTCATCGGATTTAACAAATCAATCATCTGTAAGAAAAAGAAAAACCAATAGACAAATGCAATGACTCTTATGACTTGTAATAACTTTTTTTCTATGGTTAATTTTTTAACTGGATCATACGATTTTAAATTACTAAATTGATAATGTATCACACCTGTAGAAATACCACCTGCAATCATTAACATACTGTAAAATATGATGGTAATAATTCCACTTTGTGTGCTAATTCTTAAAGTGATGTCAGTTAAATTTGTGTAACCCAAGATGTTGGATAAAATTGAAATAAAAACTAACATATAAATTACAGGAGTCATTCGAATTAATAACAAGCCAAATTTGCCAATTTGCATTTTTCTAGTTTTTAAATAAGGATATGTAAAATATATTAAAATGGCAACAACCAATAAGCCCTCAATTAATAAATAAATTCTATATATCGGTGGAGAAATCCAAAAGTAAGTTTTGGAGGCATCTAATATATAAAACAGAATAACAAAATAAATAATTTTATTAAATCGCTTTAAAATATATGTATTGAGCAAGGGTATGGACGTAATAAGTAATACGAGAATCAAGAAGTCGTTGAATAATGTTGGTGTATTGGTGAAAAATAATTTGGAAATAATCAAAGACAAGAAAATAATAATGGGTAGCGTTTGATTCAATATAAGATCTTTGGCATTTTGAAGATCAATATCCTTATCATTAAATTCATTTTTTATAAAGGATCTTTTTACAAAAAAAATTAATAAAATAATCAAACCCGTGGTTATAAGGTACAGATATATAAGACTTTCGCTTGTTTTAAATAATTTAAAAATTATAGAAATATTTTTTGATAAAGAATCTATTTCATTCTTGATAGCATTAAAACTTTCAATGGTTTTAAAGGAAGTTTTCCAAAGAGGCTGATGACGCAGGTATAATAAATCGTAAACTTCTGAATTTTTCAAATCCATCAAATCTTCAACAACCTTCTTAATAATAATTTTTTGGTTATTTATTTTGGACTCGAATCTTAACAAGTCATTGTATTTATTATTCAGTGTTCTCTTTACTTTTTTAATTTCCGACAAAACATTTTTAGTCCTGCCTAAAACTTCTGAAGGGATTTTTTCCAGAACAGCATTTTCATAGGTTAAATTCCAAATTTGCTCATTGTAAGAAATCTGCTCTATTAATCTTAAATTTTCTTCTTCATAACTGTTAATAGCTAATTCCCAGACCTCTAAATTCTCGTATTGAACGGACCATTTTTTAATCAAATTATCAATTTTCTGTTTGTTTGGACCTGCTTCTATAAATTTTTCAACAATGGTTTTTTGATTTTTAATAAAAGGAACATAAATTGCGTAAAGAGAATCGATTTGAATGATATTGTTATCTAGGGGGATCTTACTATTTGCCAATTCAATTTCTGACTTAGCTTCCTCAATTTTTTGTATGATATTAATCGTTGCAATCGCTTTTGGTTTATCAACTTTTGAAGTATCTATAACTGTTTCTGATATATTTAGTTGTGAAAAAGAATAAATTGGAGCCAGCAAAACTAAAATGAAAAAGAATTTCATACAAATTGAATAGAATTTAAACCTCATTATTAACAAGTTATTTTTTAGTTTGTATTTTTCGTTGGGTTGAAAAAATTGATATACTTTTTTGTTAGCTTTTTGTAAAATTAAGAAATTATACTACAGGATAAAAATGCATCAAACTTTATCTAATTAATAACCAATATATAGGTTTAATTTTAGTTTTTATTGAATTATTGCAGATTAAAAAGCCTCATTGACTCCAAAATAAAAGCCACTACTTCCATCAATGCCCCGTCCAATATCTGCTCGAATCCAGGTATTTTGATTTTTAAGAATCTTAAATCGAATACCTCCTCCAAAACTGGGCTTCATATTGGAAATACTAAAAAAATCATTTGGAGTTTCAGCAACTTCACCAAACAATCCAAAAGCATTGATGGCCCAACGTGGACGAAATCGATACCTATACTCCCCTTGAATTACATACATATGATTGTCAATATACCTTCCTTGAAAATATCCTCTAGCTCTATTACCACCTCCATAAGCAGCCATGCCTTGAAAAGGAGGATTTCCAAAATTACCTTCATAATATAATTGTAAGGCTATGATGCTCTTTTTACCTAAACTTCGATAAATCCGCAAGTCAGAAATAAATTTATTATAGGCCTGGGTAGCACCAAAAAGTTCACTAGAAAATTGGGCTCCCAATTTAAGTAGCTCTCCGGAAATTGGGGATCCAATATTATCTCTTGTATCCAAATTAAAAACAGCTCCCAAGCCACTAATGATAGCATAGTTACTTCCTAATATATCTCCTTCATCTAAAATACCTCCTTCTTCAACTTCGGTTACATTATGGTTTTCATAATTATATTCAAATCCAAAATTAAGGGATGGAGGTAGCCTTTTTAAGAAACTTACCTTAAATATATGAGATGTCATATTGTAGGTCTCTTTATTGGAATCAGGAGTATCAATTCCTATACCCCAAAAAGAATTGGGATAAATCTTAAACTTATAAGCCATATCCAGAAAGTAATCTCCTTTTCCAAAATATATTTGAGGTACAACATCAATAATTATTTGCTTATTTGCAGTATAAATAGCATTGAAAAAAATATTGGACACACGGTCATTATAAATATTTTTATTCTTAAGTAAAAAAACCTGGCCGCCAGCTCCAAATCCAAAATTAGTTTCAGGTGTATAAAAAACTATGGGAATCGCCAAAAATTGATATTTCTTTGATTTAATAAGTGTATCTGTTTTAAAAACATCATCAGTATTTTGTCCCCAAACAGGTTGGTACAATAAGAATAAAACAAATAATATCTTATAAATGTTTCTTACCATTTCTAATCCAATAAAACTTTAAAACCAAAAGAAAAAGATAAATCATTTAATACAAAATCGGCATTCGTTGTGTTTTCAGAGGGCAAGGTCTCCTGATCTATATCAATCCAATAAATGCTATAATTTAGACCCAAATCAAGCGCAATTCTATCATAAATTATATACGAATATCCAAATGTAAAAAATGATCCAAATCCAACACCACTATTTACCCTTTGAATATACCTCTCGCCCTGTTTTATCCCTATTTCATCTCTATACAACATAAATCCCGGGGACAAATTAAAAAACAAGGAACCCGTTTCACTCTTTGATAAATAATAGGTTCCTTTTGGCCCGAAAACAAAATTTTCTGTAGTTCTAATAACATCGCCTTCGAAATTTTGCCGTTCTAAATTAGCGATAAGTCCAATACTTAATCTATCCATAATAAATTTACCTGCACTAATTTCAATCCTATAACGATTGCTAATGGTTTTTCGAATATTGGTTGTATTCTTTGTGGATCCCGAGCTAATTGATCCGGATAATCCAATAAGCCATCTTCCTTTTCTAAAAGCTGTGCTACTAGAGTCTTTCTCAATTTCTTGTGCAATAGTATTTGAAGTCAATGCAGAAAAAAAAACTATGAATAAAATTGTTGAAAAATGTTTATTAATCATTTAATAATATTCTTTGGCGAGTTATAAAAATTTGCATTTTTAAAGTTAATAAAAAACCCATTAACCATTCATAAGTCCTAATGGTTATTTCCAAAAAGTTTAGCATGAAAAAGAATTGAAAAAATACAGACCTACTATAGATCCAATAATAATACCCATCATATCATGAACGACAGACAATAATGGGTTTCTTGAAACCAACTATCCTTGAGGCGGCAGGTAGGGATGACAATATCAATAGAAACTCTGTCTGCTCTTTAGTTTAGCATTTAATATATTCATAAAAGAGAATGGGGGTTTGGATAAGGCCTCGGAATTTTAAAGCTGATTATTCTTATATTTAATTCCCCAAATAAGTGACAAAAGGCTTATGATTCCCATGATAATTCCGGAAAATAAAATAGAATTTAAAGACAAGGCTATTCCCCAGGCCAAACACGAAACTATAATCCAATAATAGGATCTTGAAAATTTGGGTTTTAATAGAATCATTTGTAAAAATCCGACTAATAAGCCACTCATAAAAAATATGAACCCTATATAGAAATCTTTAACACCCAAAATAGGGTGAAAAATAAATCCACTTTCCATTAGCAAGATAATTCCTGCATAGGGGATTCCAATTCCCAATGCTGACATCAAAATCCATAATTTGCTTAATTTGAAAATTCTGTTTAAAAGATACCATTGCACAAATCCAATTCCTAAACCATAGCCAAGTCCTAATAACATGTTGGTCTCCTCAGGATGAAATAAATTTAGAATCGAATATGAAAGAATTATGGCAACAATCATCCCAAGAATAAATCCTAGAAAATTTGAAATTACCCATTTAACTATAAAAGAATTATCAAAAATAATATTGTTTAATCGCATAATTTTAAATGAGGTTAAGTTCTAAATAATATTTAAAATATTGATACTGTCCTACTTAATATCTATTAAATTATTTCTACCACAAAAAGATGTAATTAACTTTCAATTTTCACATCATCTATCCAAACAGTTCCCGGCTCAAGAATATTAAATTCCATTCTTAAATGCATACCCTTTGGTATTTCGATTTGATATTCAATATATTTCCACTCTAGCAAGGAGGAATCACTTTCCACCAATGTTTTCATATTTCCTTTATGGGGTGATACCCCTCCAGCACTAATTCTATACTTAGCACCCTTATTTTTTATCCAAAAACTTAATTTACAATTTTCAAACCCATTTTTATGGGCAATTTCAAAGAATTCATTGGTAAATCCGGGTGAATACCTACCACCGATTGAAGAACATTGATCAACGTCAAATCTCAATGATTGCTTGCCTTCTTTGAATTCTTCTTGGTCAAAAGAAATTTTAAACTGTGAATCTGGAACCGTATTTGAAGTATACATCAACCAATTAACAGGTAAGCCATTTTTTGTAATTTCAAATCCTCCATTGATCCCAGCAGTTGAGTCTTTTTCTGTTTCGCTCATATTAGTGCACCCTAAAAGACTCATAATTATAAACAGAAAAATCATATTTTTTACAGTACCAATATTCTTAGAGGTTTTCATCATTTCTTGTTTTTCAAATATTATTTTCGTATTCTTTTGACAGTACAATCTTTATAAGGATCAAATTTTTATTTATCCTTTGCGTTCAAAATCAATTTCTAAGTTACCCAACCATTTTGAAAATATTTTATATAAAACGACTTCAATAATACCCATGCAAAAACCTGCAGCCAAGCCAATTAATGGCATTCCTATTAAAGCTCCAAATGCTAAAAAAGTACCATAACTCAATCCGGGAGTTTCCATTGCCACTGGAGAAAGGATTTCTAAAGTCACCAGTGCGTCTATTATCGCCCCACCAAACGAATATAGGATCCCGAATATCAACCCTAAAATTAACCCCATTACCGAATGAAACTTGACAAAGGCCAGGATATTGATCTTTCCATTTCCTTGCATAATTTATTATTTATGGTTAATTAATTATTATTATAAAAACTGGATACTTTAAACAAAACCCATCTCTTGTCTGATGAGCAAGTTTAAAACATTTATAATTATATGGAGTTTTAAATAATTAGATTCTTACATATTTCGGACACCTTTTTTATATTCATTAGGTGTCTGCTCAGTAAATTTTTTAAAGGCCGAATAAAAACTTGATTTTGAATTAAAGCCTGATTCTAAACCAATTGAAACAACGGTATATTGATCATATTCATCATCAGCCAACATAGATTTGGCATCTTCAACCCTTAGTTCATTAACATAATCATTGAAATTTTTATTAGAATTTTGATTCAATAATTGAGAAATATATCCTTCACTCAAATCCATTTCACGAGATAATAAATTTAGTGATGCATTTGGGTTTAAATAAATTTTGTGGGTAAGTATATGACCCATAATTTTATCAAATGCGGGTGATGCTTTATAAGAAGTTTCTGATTTTCTATTGAAATCAATGATTCTTTTATTCCTCAATTCAATTCTTTTCTTTAACTGATTAGATTTATTGATTCCCACATATCCTATCCAATAGACCAGTATGGAAATTCCAATCCACATTGGATAAAAAACGGATACCGTATTTAGATTAAAGATTGCGATAATTGAAATAGCCGTCACCCAAAAAATGCAAATTAACAATCCAAATATTAAAAGTTTTTTCAACCAATTGGTCTCAGATTTTACCCATTTCAAATCATAGGTCTCATCTTTTTCATGCCGATCGACAAGTCTGTATGTAAAATATATAATGGTTAAATTAAAAATGATCGAAGCAAATTCAATATAAACATAGATTCCTCTTTCGAAATGAGAAGGCAATTCATAATTTTGATCCATCAACAATTGATATAAAATCAAGCCCACATACATTGTGAAAATTACAATAAATGGGCTTAAGAGATATCGTTTCATCAATCGGTTTATGTTGTTTTTACCAATAAAACTATAGACATATAAATAAAACATCGGTAGAACCAACCATTGCCAGGGAACAAAAATATATTTCAGAATGGGAATTACAAGAATGATTTCAGTGTCGATGATCCAGTATTGTAAATTGCTTAATGAAAGGAACAATACCACCAATCCCAAATAAAAAATGTTATTTGCATTATACCTTTTATTAGCTAAGACTATGGCGCTAAAAATCATTCCGTGAAGTACTCCGGAAATAATGATTAAATTAAATATATTAAAATTCAAATTGCTCAATGTATCAATAAACTTATTCTCAAAAGACTCATTTTAATGAAACTGATTTTCATTTCAATAATACCTTTTAAAATATCATACTTTGCATAAATTTAAGTGTAAATCTTAAAATATTCAAACTAAAATTCTGATTGTCCAGTTTTACCCAATATTTTGGCTTCGACAAGTTATATCAATCGTAATAAAGAATTTATTGAAACCAACTATCCTCGAAGGCAGAGCCATAGAAGTATTTCCTGCCTCTCCAGTAAGCGGGCGCTGGTTTCATACTCAATCATTTGAGTACAAGCATTAACCTTTTGAGTCAAAAACCAAAATTCTATATTTGGATTCCCGTTTCCACGGGAATGACAATATCAATGGAACCACGAGGCTGAGCCTCGAGGAATTCTTCTCGATTAGATCGAAATATCATAAATACCAAAACTAAGAATGAATAATATTATGTACTTTTAGAATTAAGGGCTCGGCTGGTTCAACACCATTATTAATCATGGCTGGCACCATGGTTTCGCCAAATTTATTAAATGCTTCTTCTGAACTCCATACATCGGTTACGTGCAAACCTTCTCCATTGGCTGCTGCAACGTGATATAGTCTTTCAGGGATATTTCCCAAGCCTGCTTCCTCAAGTTCAGCAACTACCTGGTCATATTGTTCTGTTGACATTTTTGCAATTGAAAATTGAATAAGAATACCTTTCATTTTATGATGGTTTAAAATTAAACTCAAAGCTATCTATTTCTAAAGATGAAAACAATCACCTTTGGATGAACGAATGCAAATTCTGTCCGAACCTATATGATTATTTATCCAAGCAATTAATAGGTCTCATGTAAATTATAATTTTGAGTCAGAAATAAGTTGGCATTTTATTAAGAATAGATTAATGAATCTTTAACAGTTATTCGGCTTTAAAAGAAATATCTTTGTCGTGATTAATTTTGAGTTAGTAAGCTGAAGAACCCGTCGAATTTCTGCGACGGGTTCTTTTTTAATATTCCAGTCATAGCAAGAATAGCCCCTTATAGAAGGTCAAAACCCTAAGATTTTTTTTAAAAGGAATAAAAAACCTGTCTTATTTAAATAAAATAAAACAGGTTCAATAGGTTTTGTAAAAATGCTTATCGCATTTCAGTTTTAAATTTTTGTCCACCAACAGAGGCCTCATACATGAGTCCGCCTTTGGCATGAGTAAAAATCAATATACCATCTCTGTAATCTACATCAAATGAGACTCCGGCAGTAACAGCAACAGCTGTGGCCTGCGCTGCAAATTCAAATTTATCTCCTACAAAACGATCGTAAGCGCCATTATCTTCAAAAAATATTATTTCAGAATAAGCCTGTCCACCTGCTTGAAAACCAATGGTTATTTGACTCATTTTGCTGTCACCAACAATTGATCCTCCTCTGTAAATCGTTCCGTTACCAGCAGCGCCACCAACACCCAATCCTCCTTTACCAATAGATGGAAACACAGCATAAGCATAGGCACTTGAAAAGTATTTGTTGATTTTGTCGTTTGTTTCTTTGAATTCATTTATCGCTTCTGCAGACTTTTCAGAAACGTCTTTCTGAGCATAAGAACTTATTGAAAATGCCAGTAAAAATAATGTGATCATCGTAAATTTCAATTTCATAATTTAAAGTTTTGTTGATTAATAATTATTTGTTCCTTCATTATTTTGAAGAATAATCTCAAATGTAGTAATAATTTTAATTAAGACATTTTAAAGATACAAGTTTTATTAATAATCTCAATTTGCCATTCTATTTTTATGCTCATATTAGTTGTAATATTTTAACATAAACTGCTTAACCTTAACATTTATTCACTTTTTGGTTGATTTTTCAACCTTGTAATAGGTTCTATATGAACAGACACTGAGAATAATATAATTTTTTATTTTCTCGTGGATCAGCCTTATAAATAAATCAAAGTAAGGTTGTTATGCATAACTGTTTAATCTCGGTAACTAATTATCATCCCTTGGGCAATAATAAGGTACATTCGTCCCCTCAAGTAAGTCGTTTAATAATTATTTCTTATATTTATACAAGTGATAGAATCATATTATTATTGAATATATCGATAAACAATATTGTATAGCTAAAAAATTATCAACCTTAACCGACCAAATTAAAACTATTATGAATGGTATTGTTTTAGTTTTGACAAATGTCATGGGATGGAATGTATTGACTTTAAGAGTGAAGAAACTTTTGAGTTAACTTCTAGATCAAAAATTCTTCAACTATGAAACTATATTCCGTGGTACTCGGTTATTTGATAATTCTTTCCGCACAATCAACAGCATTTTCTATTAAAGAGGATTATTCCACGTACCATGCCGAGGTTTACCAAGCTGAAGAACTCATTGTTCAACAGTCATTTGCTGAAGCACTGAACATCTATCGTAGACTTTTTGACACTTACGACTTCATTTTTGTTCGAGATTATAAAGTCGCTACACAAATTGCTTGGCACTTAGGCTTTAAAGATGAAGCTTATAATTTCATTAGGTTTGGAATTGCCGCTGGTTGGCAAATGGAATCCATTAAAAGAAACAAATTCCTGAAAGACCTACGTCAGCAACAGGAATGGTCCACCATTAAAAGTCAATTTGATTCTCTTCGAGAAGTTTACAACCAAAACATCAATCAGGAGATAAGATCTGAAGTGCGTAATATGAGCCTGAGAGATCAGCGAAAAGCCGTGGGGGCCATATTTCGCATAGGGTCAAAATCCCAGAATCGTTTTGGTGAAAACAAATTCGCTCCACTAAATGAAAGGCATGTTTTAAGATTGTTGGAATTTATTGAGAATGATGGTTTCCCTGGAGAAAAACTGGTTGGTTTTGAACCTTGGGGACAAGGTATTCTGAGCAGACATAATTCAATTTCCCAAGCATACTGCAAATCTGACACTTTGTATCCATATCTTAAGCCTATCCTGCTCTCCTCTATCAAAAAGGGCAATTTGTCCCCGGCAAGCTTTGCTTGGATAGATGATTGGTTCTACACTGTTGAAAGTGGATGGTCAAGAGCATCTTATGGCTATGTCAAAGGGTTAAAGGAAAATGAAATCACTAAGTCCAATGAGATGAGAAAGCAAATTGGACTGAGAAAAATCGAAACTCGGAATCAATTGATTGACATCCAAAACAAGACCCAAATGGATTTCTATTTACCCGTCCGGCCAAAAAAGAATGGAAAAATATCGGTAAACTAATTGGGCACCAACTCCATATTTGATTCGCCTTAGGTCTCTCTTACTACTTATATGTGACTTGAACGTCATTATCAATCAATACTTAATTTAATTGAAAAAAAAATAAATCATCTGTCAAATTGAACGGAATGAAATGATTAAAATCTAAAATGAACCTGTACCAATTCAACATGCTAAACAGGCTTATTGAATTGAATGGCTTCAACAATATGGTTTGGTAATATAGGTTCGCATCTTAATTACATCGTATAACCTCCCCTTTTACCTCTTCGGTAGCTCTCGCTAATGTGGAGGTTGAAATTAAATTATTAATAATGACTGTGTAAATTTTTAAAATTTCTTTTTCCGATATTGATCATTTAAATATTTAAATAAAAATAAATCCAAACTACCTCGCCTAACCCATAAGACTAGTCTTTTAATTGACTTGCAATCTCCTTATTTCTAACAGAAACATTCTTCATGAGCGCTTTGAATTCTTCATTGTCCCAAATATTTTCAAATAGAACATCGTATTGTGCGAATGATATTGGATGTTTAAACACTCCTGTAGTCAACACCTTTTGATCATAATTTTGCAGATGTTTTAAAGCACGTACCGTATCTCCTTGAAAAGCATAAATTGCGGCAAAATCATAATCATATCCAGAAGGTCTGTCCAATTTACGCAGCTTTTCCAGCATTACTAACTGCTCTTCTATGAGTTCCCGTCCTTTTTCCTTTTCACCTGTTTTTATTAATGCAAAACCTATCCTATAAAGATTTTTATTTCTAAACAATTTACCCATACATCTTGATCGCCATATTCTTTAAAGAGATCAGTGGCCTTTTCATATTTTTTTAACTGAAGATTAACTGAAGGTCTCCTATAACTGCAAGGAATTGCTTTACAACAGAGGTCTAAAGTTTCATTT
>JAUXGV010000066.1 GCA_030621915.1 Flavobacteriaceae bacterium | reverse complement strand
TATATCGACGATTTTGAAGCGGCTCAAATTCCATTGAGCATGAAAGCTCCAAAACAATGGTTCATTTCCAGTACACCTCAAGGGCAAACTGGCGACCTTGATTTTAACAATGGGAATTTGGCCCCAGGTTTACCTGATCAATTAAGGTCAGGATCAAAAAGATCGAGACTCGCCTGGTATAATATTGATCAAATATTTTACGGCTCATCATTAAGACCCGAAAATATTGATAGTGAAGAACTTTCGCGAGCTGAGACAAGACAAGTAAATTACAACGAATTATTTCCCGAAATCGATTTGGACATCACACAATCAAATATTATTCGAACGCTGGATTTGGCTTATTACCCATCTGAAAGGGGTTCCTATAATTATGATGATGGTTATGATGCAGAAGGAAAATATCCAAATCCTGAAGAAAGATGGGGCGGAATCACAAGGCGATTAACAACAACTGATTTTCAACAAGCCAATATTGAATATGTTCAGTTTTGGCTTATGGATCCGTATGAAAATTATTCCATAACTCATGAAGAAGGTGGCCCGTTAGTCCCTCCAACCAGTGATGATTTTAAAGGGGAATTATATTTCAATTTCGGAAATGTATCAGAGGATGTTTTGGACGATGACAGAAAGATGTTTGAAAATGGCTTACCTATTGATGGCAATCAAATAGATGGCGTTAATGTTGATATTACGGCTTGGTCCTCGATACCTAAACACCAAAATCTACTCAATGCTTTTGCCGAAAGTGATGATGCCAGACCAAATCAGGATTTAGGATTGGATGGCATCAATGATGAGGCTGAAAGTGATAAATATGAAAAGTTGGGAACAGATTTTGGAGATGATCCCTCTGCTGATAATTATCATTATTTCAGAGGTTCTGATTATGACGTTGAAGATGCTTCTATATTAACCAGATATAAGGATTACAATCTTACTCAAGGTAATTCACCCACGGTTAATAATTCACCCGAAAGTTATCCAACTTCAGCAACTTCATTCCCTGACATAGAAGATATCAACAAGGACCAATCAATGAATGATAGTGAAATCTATTACCAATATAAGGTATCACTTAATCAGGAAGATTTTATTGTTGGGAAAAATTTTATTTTCGACAAAAAAATTAGCAATGTAAAATTAGCCGATGGAACTACTCAAAATTCTACCTGGTATCAATTTAGAGTTCCAATTTCTGTACCAGAAGATCCCGATAATATTATAAATAATATGTCTGGATTTTCTTCCATCAGATTCATGCGTATGTTTTTAACCAAATTTAGTATACCGGTTGTTTTGAGATTTGGTGAATTGGAATTGGTTAGGGGCGACTGGAGAAGGTATTCAAAAACTTTAAACGAGTCAGTAAATCCTCCACAGGATCTAACCCAAATTGACAATCAAAACTTTCAGGCTGGTGTAGTCAATATTGAAGAAAATGAGGATAAGGAACCTATCCCTTATGTTTTACCTCCAGGAATTAAAAGAGAACAATTACAAGGTAGCACTACAATTCAGCAACAAAATGAACAATCTGTAACTGTAAAAATTACAGATTTGGAACCTGATGATACTAGGGCAATTTTTAAAAACACATCTTTTGATATAAGAATGTATAAATATTTAAAAATGTTTATACATGCTGAAAGTGTTATTAATTATATCCCTGTTAAGGATGATGAATTATTGGCTATTGTTCGTTTAGGTAGTGACACGGATGACAATTACTATCAAATCGAAATACCTTTAAAAATCACTCCCTTTGGATCTACAACACCAGAAGAAATATGGCCAGAAGAAAACAACCTAGTCGCGGCTATTAAAGATTTTGGCCCGCTCAAATTAGAAAGATCCGACCTTGGATTTCCTGCCAATGAGGTATTTCCTAAACCAATTCCGGGTGAACCTACAGAGTTCAGAGTTCGAGTAAAAGGAAATCCAAATTTATCAAATTTGAGAACCTTGATGCTGGGTGTGAAAAATGTTTCGAATTCTTTACGCACCATGGAAATTTGGTATAATGAATTAAGGTTGGCAAATTTTGATGACAGAAGTAGCTATGCGGCCATAGTTAATGCCGATTTAAATTTTGCTGATTTTGCTGATGTTTCCGTTTCAGGAAGTATGCACACTATAGGGTTTGGGTCTATAAATGAAAAAGTTAATGAAAGAAGTCAGGATGAATTAAGACAATATGGTGTTATTTCTAATGTCAATATTGGTCAATTATTACCGAAAAAAGCAAGTATTAATATTCCAATTAATTTTAGTTTTGCTGAGGAATATAGTTACCCTAAATATGATCCTCAATACCAGGATGTACTCTATGACAAAGATAATAGCAATAGCGATGCAGCCATAGATTACACCAAACGGAAAAGCATAAATTTGATTAATGTTAGAAAAAACAAAACTCAATTTGACAAAAAACCACGTTTTTATGGAATAGAGAATTTCTCTGTTTCTTATTTATACAGCGAATTGTATCATAGAGACTATAATATTCAAAAATTCATTGATCAAAAATTAAGAGCATCAGCAAATTATAACTATACATTTAAAACAAAACCATTAGAACCATTTAAAAACTCTGAATCACTTAGCAATAAATCATATTTACAATTTATCAAAGATCTGAATTTCAATTTTATTCCAACTTCACTTTCTGTGAACTCCAATATTACAAGAAACTACAATGAACAGTTATCACGTCCATTGGTCGATAACCTGCCACAATTGCCTACCTTATATCAAAGAAACTATACGTTTGATTGGGATTATTTATTATCTTATAATTTCACAAAATCAATTCAATTTACATTTAGGGCTTTGAACAATTATGTAATTGATGACTTAGTTGATGAAAGCATACAATTGTATGACAATTTATTCAATACAGGTCGACCAGAACATTATCATCAAACTTTTAATCTCACTTATAAAATTCCTTTTGATAAATTTCCTGTACTGAATTTTATAAACGGATCCTATAATTACACGGCCGATTATGATTGGCAAGCTCCGTCAAAATCAAATATAAGTTCCATTGGAAACACTATTCAAAATGCCAATACACATACCTTTTCTGCCGATATGAATATGGATATGTTATACAGGTATATAGGACTTGACAAGTTATTTGTGAAAAACAAATCAGCCAATAAAAATAAAAATGTTGATTCAAATAACGGTGATACTAAAAATGTGACGAAAAAAAGATCCGGAAATAATGGAGTTGGAAAAGTTGCAGTTGATATTTTAACTATGATCAAGAACATGAGAGTTTCCTATTCGGAGAATAATGGGACATTCTTACCTGGATATGTACCCAATACTGGATTTTTAGGAATGGATGATTACTCCGGTGGATTTGCCCCTACATTTGGATTTGTTTTTGGGAGTCAAGCAAGTATCTTAAATAAAGCAATAGAAAATGGGTGGTTACTTTCAAGAGACCTTAATGATAATTATTACGCAAAAAATTATAGCGAATCTCATTATGACAAATTAGATTATTCTCTAAGTCTTAAACCAACCAGATCTTTAGATATTGAACTTTTTGGAAATAGAACCTTTACTAAAAGTTTTACTCAACAATTAGATGTTGTGGATAATATATTAAATGATACTCCAATAAATGAAATTGGTAACTTTAGCACTTCCTATTTTATGAATGGATCTGCTTTAGGTGGCTCTAATAGTAATTTTGAAACATTTAAAAATAACAGGCCCATTTTAGCACAAAGATTGGCGAATGAAACTGGTGGGGATTTAGATGGATTTGGTTATACAAGTCAGGATGTTGTAGTACCCTCATTTGTAGCAGCATATTCAGGAAAAAGTGCTAATTCAGTTAAACTTAGTGCTCTTCGTAATACGCCAATTCCAAATTGGAGAATAACATACAAAGGATTAATGTCTATACCCTTGATAAAAAATAATTTTAGGAGTTTCACTTTGGAACATAGTTATCGATCAATATATTCCATACTTTCTTTTTCTAATAATTTAGATTACAATCTAGATGATCCTTACGGGGATGCCAATCGTGATATAGCTAATAATTATAACTCTAAAAATTTATATACTGGAGTCACTATGGTTGAAGAATTTTCTCCATTGATAAAGGTTGATCTAAGAATGAAAAATTCATTTGCATTAAGAGCTGCTTATAATAAGGATGTTATTTTAAACCTAAATGTTTCAAATAATTCTATTACCGAAATCAAAGGTAGTGAAGTTGTTGTTGGCTTGGGTTACAGGTTTAAAAATATTAGAATGAAGTTTAAAAACGGTACAAGAACCACCACTTTTCAAGGAGATATAAATTTAAAAGCCGATATAGGAATTAGAGATAATCTTACTGTAATCAGGGCTTATGGAGATACAGATGATATCACAAATAACCAAATAACTGGTGGACAAAATTTAATATCATTCAAGTTTATTGCGGACTATTCTTTAAATAAAAATTTACTAACATCCTTTTATTTTGACTATAATAAGTCTAAATTTGCCATCTCCACTACCTATCCTCGATTGGCAATTAATGGAGGAATAAGTGTTAGATATATCATTGGAAATTAAACAAAATAATAAATAATGAACATACCCGAAAACTTAAAGTACACCAAAGATCATGAATGGATTAAAATTGAAGGTGATATTGCTACTGTTGGAATTACTGATTTTGCGCAAAATGAACTTGGAGATATAGTTTATGTTGATGTTGATACTCTTGATGAAGTTGTGGAACAACATGAGGTTTTTGGAAGTGTTGAGGCTGTTAAAACAGTTTCCGATTTATTGATGCCGATTAAAGGTGAAATCATTGAATTTAATGAGGGACTTGAAGATACTCCTGAAAACGTGAATTCTGATCCGTACGGAGAGGGATGGATGATAAAAATAAAATTTTCAGATAATACACAAATTAACAGCTTACTTGATGTTGCAGCATATAAAAAAATTATTGGTGCATAATGCAACATTAATTGCAATTCTAGTTACCATTGCAATTGCCATACTGAGTTTAACTGCAGTTCCTAAGTTAAATTTTGGTTTTAATCTCAAGTCCAGTGATAAGTATTTACATGTTTTTGCTTACTTTGTTTTAAGTTGTGTTTGGTACTTTTCTCTTCAAGAAAAAATAAAAAAACCAATTTTTAGGTATACACTTATATCATTAATTATACTTTACGGCATAATTCTTGAGGTTTTACAAGGTGGTATTACAAGCTATCGTACTGCAGATTTATATGATGTTTTAGCAAATACAACAGGTATTCTGCTCGCGAGCTTGTTATTTAATAAACTCATCAAATGGTTTAATACTATTTAACAAATTATACTTGTTTTTGTTACAATTTATTCATTAAATTAGCATTTATTAAAATAATTGAGATATGGAAGTTAAAAAAAATCCCAAAGCAAACCTTGAGAAACACAATAAACAGTTCATGCTGTTAGGATTGGCTCTTGCGTTATTAGTGATATACATTGGTATAGAATGGAAGACCTTTGATCGTGAAATTGGCGATTTAGGAATGTCAAATTTATCAGATGAAGAAGAAATTGATATTCCAATAACTGAAAGAATCCAGGAAATTAAACCACCTCCGCCACCGCCACCTGCACCAGAAAAAATTGAAATTGTAGAGGATGAAGAAGAAATTGAAGAAACAGTTTTGGAAAGTACTGAAACAGATGAATCTGAAGCTGTAGAAGTTGAAGAAATTGAGGAAGTTGAGGAAGAAGAAGAAATGGATGATGTGCCTTTTGCAATAATTGAAGAGGTTCCTGGTTATCCAGGTTGCAAAGGTAATAATTCCGAGAAGAAAAAGTGTTTTATGGAAAAAATTCAGAAACATGTTAATAAAAAATACAATACTGGATTAGCCGGTGATTTAGGATTAAGTCCTGGTAAAAAAAGAGTATATGTACAATTTAAAATTAACAAATCAGGTGATATAGTTGATGTAAGAGCGAGGGGGCCTCATAAACGTTTGGAAAAAGAAGCAATAAGAGTTATATCTATGCTTCCTAAAATGTCACCCGGTAGGCAAAGAGGACGTCCTGTAGGTGTAAAGTATACACTTCCTGTAACCCTTATCGTTGAATAAATCGCAATAAAAATTAATATTTTAATAAAAAAGCATCTAATTTGATTGGATGCTTTTTTTAATATCAATACTTCTCAAAAAAAATTGAATATTCTTCATTTCTGGTGGATATGATAAAAATCATGATGCAATATTGTTTCTAATTGTAACTTTAATTACAATTAAAAATATTAAAGTCATGTTAGTTAATAAATCAAAAAAAGCAAGAATAGAAGGTTATTCAAAAATTTTCTTTCAATTGGGTTTAGTACTATCTTTATTAATCGTTTATCTTTCTATTGAATGGAAAAGTTTTGATAGATATATTGATGAATTAAGTTCTGCTAATTTTCAGATTGAGGAAATTGAAGATATTCCAATTACCGAAAGATTAATTGAATTACCACCTCCACCTCCACCTCCACCCGCACCAGAAAAAATTCAAATTGTTTCGGATGAGGAAGAAATTCAAGAAACAATTTTGGAAAGCACAGAAACTGATGAAACGGAAGCTATTGAAAATTTAGATATTGATGAAATTGAAGAAGTTGAAGATGAAGAAATTATTGATAACGTACCTTTCGCAATTGTAGAAGAAATTCCTGTTTTTCCTGGATGCAAAGGTAATAAAGCTCAAAAAAAGAAATGTTTTATGGAAAAAATTAGGAAACACGTTGGTGAACATTATAATACCGAGCTTTCCAAAGATTTAGGATTAACCGAAGGTAAGAGAAAGGTCTATGTCCAATTTAAAATAGATAAAAATGGAAATATCTCTGATGTTAAGGCTCGAGGGCCTCATAAAAGATTGGAAAAAGAAGCAATTAGAGTAGTCAATAAACTACCAAAAATGACACCCGGTAAGCAACGTGGACAACCGGTAGGTGTCTCTTATACTTTACCAATAACATTGATTGTTGTCAATTAGAATTGTTCAATGATAAAAAATCCCAGTTCTTTCCGATTGGGATTTTTTTGTCTAAACATGGTTTTAACATTTAAATAAAAACTCTACGAACAATTCAAATAATTTCAGAAATAAATCCATTAATTATACATATTTTGTCTCTGAATATTTCACAATTAAATTCGTAGATTTGATTATCTAATTTAAATATATGCTACCAAGTTTAAATAATTTGTCAACCTATGATACAACTGGCGTAAATGAACGTATTGACAGATTTTGTAAACGAAGTATTAAAAAATCTTCTAAAGTTGAGGGCTTGAAACTTGCTTTGAGTATGATTGATTTAACTACTCTGGAAGGTAAGGATACTACAGGAAAAGTTCAACAACTTTGTTATAAGGCAATGCATCCACATGATTCACTAAAAAACATTCCTTCGGTTGCAGCAATATGTGTTTATCCATCGTATGTAGCTATTGCAAAAAAAGCCTTGATGGGTAGTGGTATTCAGGTAGCATCGGTAGCCACTGCTTTTCCAAGTGGTCAATCCAGCTTACAAGTAAAATTAAGCGATACAAAATTCGCTGTAGATCAGGGAGCGGATGAAATTGATATGGTGATTTCACGAGGAGAATTTCTTGCAGGTAATTATCAATATGTTTTTGATGAAATTGCTTCGGTAAAGGATGCATGTGGCAAGGCCCATTTAAAGGTAATACTAGAGACTGGTGAACTTGATACACTTGATAATGTAAGAAAAGCAAGTGAAATAGCTATGAACGCCGGGGCTGATTTTATAAAAACTTCCACAGGGAAAATTCAACCCGCAGCAACATTGCCTGTAGCTTACGTTATGTTTGATGCCATCAAAGATTTTTATCTCAAAACCGGTAAAATGATTGGCATGAAACCAGCTGGGGGGATTTCAACCTCTAAAATTGCACTTCAATATTTGGTAATGCTAAACGAAATTCTAGGCAAGCATTGGATGAATAAAAAATATTTTCGATTTGGCGCAAGCAGCCTCGCCAATGATATTTTAATGCAATTGGTAAAAGCCGAAACGGGGTCATATCAATCTGCCAATTATTTTTCAAAGGATTAATTATGCAAAAAAAAGTAAAAGAAGATTTTTTTAAGGCTTCCTGGAAATATGAAGAAGCTCCAGAAAGCACCAATCATATTCAAATAAAAAAACAATACGATTTATTTATTGATGGACAATTTGTAAAACCAGTTGGAAATAAATATTTTGACACAATTGACCCCTCCAATCATCGCAAAATTGCCAGTGTTGCTGAAGCCGAGTCAGAAGATGTAGATAAAGCAGTGAAAGCAGCAAGAAAGGCTTTTAGAAGTTGGTCAAAAATATCGGGAAAAGAACGAGGAAAATATATTTATAGAATTGCTCGATTGATTCAGGAAAAAGCCAGAGAATTTTCGGTAATTGAAAGTTTGGATGGGGGAAAACCTATAAGAGAATCAAGAGATATTGACATTCCTCTCGCGGCCAATCATTTTTTCTATTATGCTGGTTGGGCGGATAAATTAACCTATGCTTTTCCAAACCGAAATCCAACTCCGTTAGGTGTTGTTGGTCAGATCATTCCCTGGAATTTTCCATTATTAATGGCGGCTTGGAAAATTGCACCTGCATTGGCTACCGGAAACACAGTAGTTTTAAAACCCGCTGAAACAACCCCACTAACAGCGTTAAAATTAGCAGAAATAATTCATGAAAGTGGCATTCCAAATGGAGTAGTGAATATAATAACTGGTGCTGGAAAAACAGGGGCGTTAATAGTCAATCATCCTGACATCAATAAAATTGCCTTTACAGGTTCGACCAATGTCGGTAAATACATTCAAAAAGCCATTGCGGGTACTTCCAAAAAGTTAACCTTGGAATTAGGTGGCAAAGGCGCAAACATAATATTTGAAGATGCTGCAATTGATCAGGCAGTAGAAGGAATTGTAAATGCTATATTTTTCAATCAGGGACATGTTTGTTGCGCAGGATCAAGGTTATTTGTTCAGGAATCCGTAGCCGATTTAGTTATTCAAAAACTAAAAAATAGAATGGAAACCCTGATTGTTGGTAACCCTCTTGATAAAAACACTGATATTGGTGCTATCAATTCCAAAAAACAACTAGAGACCATTAAAAATTATATTGAAATTGGAACAAATGAAGGAGGTGAAATTTATCAACCAAAATGTAGTATTCCAAAAAAGGGCAATTGGTGCGTTCCTACTTTATTTTTAAATGTATCTCAATCTCATAGAATTGTTCAGGAAGAAATTTTCGGCCCCGTTTTAGCAATTCAAACTTTCAGAACCATTGATGAAGTCATTGAAAAAGCTAATAACTCGCCCTATGGATTATCTGCTGGTGTTTGGACTCAAAAGGGGTCTAAAATATTTAATTTAACTCAAAAATTAAATGCAGGTGTTATCTGGGCGAATACCTTTAATAAATTTGATCCTGTTTCTCCTTTTGGTGGATATAAAGAAAGTGGCTTTGGCAGGGAAGGTGGATTACATGGTTTAAAACCTTATGTGAAATTTGAATCATACTTTAATTAAAAAACATGAGCAGATTAGATATTAATAAAACTTACAAATTATATATAGGTGGCAAATTTCCGAGAACAGAATCCGGAAGGTATTATCCACTCAAAAATAAAAAAGGAAATTTGATTGCAAATATGTGTTTGGCATCACGTAAAGATTTCAGAAACGCAATGGTTGTTGCTAGAAAAGCTCAAAGCTCCTGGGCAAATACCTCTGCCCTTAACAAAGGGCAGGTTTTGTATCGTATAGCCGAAATGTTGGAAGGAAGAAAAGAACAATTTATTGCCGAATTAATCGCCCAAGGTGAATCAAAAGAAACCGCAATATCGGAAGTCGAAGCATCGATTGATCGATGGGTTTATTATGCTGGCTGGAGTGATAAATTTCAGCAAATTTTTAGCACGGTAAACCCTGTATCTAGTTCTCATTTCAATTTTTCAAATGTAGAACCTGTAGGGGTTGTTTCAATAATCGCACCAGAAAATCAAGGGTTATTAGGATTGGTTTCTGTGGTAGCTCCAGCTTTAGTTGGTGGGAATACTGTTATTGTTTTGTCCTCAGAAAGTAAACCGTTAACATCTATTTCGTTTGCAGAAGTATTGAACTCATCTGATGTACCCAATGGTGTTGTTAATATTCTAACCGGAAAGAAAGAAGAATTAATAGAACATTTTGCTTCGCATATGGATGTAAATTCGATCATCTATTGCGGTCAAGATGAAAAAGCCATACAATCAATTAATGAATTGGCAAGCAATAATTTAAAACGAACAATTTTTTTCAAAAAACAAGATTGGAATAACGATCTTTGTCAATCGCCCTATTTTATTGAAAAAACTCTCGAATTAAAAACCACTTGGCATCCTACAGAGGTTTAAAATCAATTATAAAATATAAAACATGAATACAAGAAATTATTTCGCTCACGAAACGGCTGTGATTGACGATCATTGTGAAATTAAAGAAGGAACAAAAATATGGCATTTTAGCCATATCATGTCTAATTGTACTATTGGCAAAAATTGCAACATAGGCCAAAATGTTGTGGTATCACCACAAGTAATTTTAGGAAATAATGTAAAAGTTCAAAATAATGTTTCTATATATACCGGTGTTATCTGTGAGGATGATGTTTTTTTGGGGCCTTCCATGGTTTTTACAAATGTAATTAACCCCAGAAGTGCTGTAAACCGTAAAAACGAATATATGAAGACTACGGTTAAAAAGGGTGTCAGTATAGGCGCTAATGCAACCATAGTTTGTGGTAATGATATTGGTAAATATGCTTTTATAGGTGCAGGAGCTGTAGTTGTGAAGGAAATCAAACCCTATGCCTTAGTAGTGGGAAATCCAGCTAAACAAATTGGTTGGATTAGTGAATTTGGCCACAAATTAGTGTTTGATGATAATGGCATTGCCTATTGCCCTGAAAGCAATGATAAATATGAATTAAAAAATGATTCTGTAAAGAAAATAAATTAGATTTGTAGCGTTAAAGAATATAGAATAAAAATCTTTCATTCAACTTACAATTGAATTCAGTTTATATGAAAAAATCATTTTTCCTTTTTCCCATTCTATTTGTTTTTTTTTCTCTCACAGCTCAAATTGAGAAGCCTCCTGTTTATATAGGATGTGAAAATGAAGAGATTCAAAATTTAGAAAATTGTTTCAATAATAATTTAAAATTAAATATTTTAGAACAATTTCAAACACCTCAAATAGTTGAAAAAGATAACTATAAAGGACAAATAAGAGTAGTTTTTATAGTGAGCAAAGAAGGAAATTTTGAAGTTTTATATGTAAATTCCATTTATTCTGAATTGGAAGACGAAGTAAATAGAATTTTTGAAAGATTGCCTAAAATTCAACCTGGCACTTATAATGGCCGTCCTATTGATTCCAGATATGTTATTCCCATTTCAATTCCCTTAGAACAAGATGAAATAGCTGAGCTAGAACCTAATACGGAAATTGTTGCTGTTCAAAATGACATCAAAGATGTGATTCCACCGAAAAACACTTTATTTCCGGAATTTGAAAGTGAATTAAATATTCCATTTTCCCATCAATATTATGATAATTTGATTTATCATTTAAATAGTGCTGACAACACACATAGTGCATTTAAGCCCTATCTTTTTAACGAAGTTAAACCTTATGTAGATTTAAATGCTCAAAGAACTGAGTTGTTAAAAGATAAATCGAGTTGGGGTGGCCGAAAACTATTCAATGAACATTTTGCATTGGTACAAGGCAAAAATTTTTGGTTTACTTTGAATCCTGTATTTGATTTACAAATAGGCAAGGATAATTCTGATTTAGATTATACCTACAATAATACTCGAGCGTTACAAATTCAAGGATCATTAGGTAAAAAATTTAGTTTCAGTACTTCATTTTATGAAAGTCAAGGACGATTCTCTGAATATGTCAATGAATTCGCTATAAATCATGCACCCAATGATAATGCCTATGGCCTTGTACCAGGCAGAGGGAGAGCTAAGCAATTTAAAGAAGATGGATTCGACTATCCTGTTGCTGAGGCCTATTTAAGTTATACACCTAATGAATTTTTTAATTTTCAATTTGGTCATGGGAAAAATTTTATTGGTGATGGTTATCGCTCCCTGTTTTTATCAGACGTATCAGCACCAAATACTTTTTTTAAAATCAGCACTCAATTTTGGAAAATCAAATACACCAATTTATGGATGTGGGCCGATGATGTCAGACCAGGTCTAACTCAAGATGAGTCGAATTTAAGAAAATATGTTGCCATCCATTATTTGAGTTGGAATGTTACCAAAAATTTCAATATAGGTTTATTTGAATCTGTAATTACAGACAATTCAAATAATAAAGGCTTTGATATTAGTTTTTTCAACCCAATCATATTTTACAGAGCCGTTGAATTTTCTAGAGGATCTGAATCAGGTAATGCTCAAATAGGATTGAGTATGAAGTATAAAATAAATGAAAATTTCTATTTGTATAATCAGATAAAAATTGATGAGATGACGGTTGGTGAAGTCTTTGATGGAAACGGTTATTGGGCCAATAAATTTGGGCTACAAATTGGAGCCAAATACTTTAATGCTTTCAAAGTAAAAAATCTAATGTTACAAGGAGAATTCAATTCCGTTAGACCATATACCAATTCACATGAAACCGTAAGCTTAAATTATGGTCATTATAACCAACCATTGAGTCACCTTTGGGGAGGTAATTTTTGGGAAGCCATTGCCATAGCCAGATATAATAAAGGTAGGTGGTTTGGTAACATAAAATTGATTGTGGGTGAAAAAGGTTTTGATTTTGAAAATTCTGATGTGAGTTATGGTGGCAATATTTATCGTTCATATACTGAAAGAGGTTCGGATTATGGTAATGAAATTGGGCAAGGAAATACCACTAATCTATTTATTACAGATGTACAAGGTGGCTATATTTTGAATCCTGTAACCAATTTACAGTTGTTTGCGGGCTTGACTTACAGAAGCTTTGATCAAATGATTCAGACTAATAATTCTCCGATGAAAAATACTACATGGTTTACTATAGGATTAAAATCAGACTTGTTTAACTGGTATTTTGATTTCTAACCCAATAAATTTGTTTAAAAGTAGAACCCAAATCCTCCTTTAACCGCAAAATTTGTGGCTCCTGGCCTATCCCTATAACTCCCCCTATATTCGAAATCAATTCTAAATAATTTAAATATATTACCTATTCCAAAATGATATTCCCAATACAATTTCTCAGGTGCCACATAGGGTACACTAGAAGCATTGATGTCAATATTTTCTTGAGAAATACTTCCTATTACACCTCTTAATCCAACAATTTCTCTCAATTGTAATTTACGTAGTAAGGGAATTAAGGCGAATATTCTGCCATTAAAATTGTGTTCCAAATGAAGGGAGGCATATTCGTCTGTAACAAATTCATAGTAATCTAACAAATCAAATAATTTTCTCGCAGTAAGATATGTCTGGTTTCCAGGTACAATATTCAACAACAATAATGGTGCTTTATCAATAGTTTTTCCAATTTCAAATGTTGACATGAGGTTACCAAATACACCAAATTTTATAGGTTGTTGATAGAAAAACTGAAATTTATGATAATCGAAATCGCTGTTAAAAACACCTTTTAGACCTTTGGTATAACTAAAAAAGAAGGTTGGGTATCTACCCGCATTACTATTCCCCCGATCCACTCCTAAACCCCAAGTTTTACGTCCTGGTGTATATTGAACAGCCAAATTTAAATCAACTTGTTCTGTGATTGATTGTCTATCACCATTCTCATCGTAATAATCAACGTTAAACCCTTGGGGGTTGGCAGATTTTAATGTTTTGAAAGTGGTACTTACTCTAAATTTTACGTTTTTAATAGGTTCTAACGTGGCTTTAAAATTAGTCAAACTTATATCTGACAATTTCTCATTATCACCTCTGGAAAAAATTGATGTGGTAGCAAAACTTCGGTCCAACACATCATTTGCAGTCGTTAAACTTACTCCTAGTTGTTCAATATCGCGTCTTGTACCCATTGATAAGATGAATCTTTTTTCATTATTCACCATCCATTTTCCTTCTAAGCCATATTTAAATTGTTCATCGGCAAAACCATAAGCCAAATAGCCTGACAATCTCTTCTTATCCGCGCTAGTAAAAAAAGTTCTACCCGTTAATTTCACCCTAAATCCCTCAATATCATTGTACCCAAAAATAGAATACAGAGGCCCTAATTGAAACCCCTTGGTCATATTCCAATAGCCGGTAGTTAATATATCCGCTAAACTATTTAAATCACGAAACCGTTTAACATGCTGAAGTGTATCTAACATTTTATAAATCCCCAATTCATCCTTACTCAGC
>JAUXGV010000208.1 GCA_030621915.1 Flavobacteriaceae bacterium | reverse complement strand
TACACCAATAATTCGACAATAGAATTTATGAGTGGAGGAAGTATAACTGCAGATTACTCATCTTTAACTGTTGAAAAGGCAAAAAGTATTGATTTGAATGCAGATTATTCAACTCTTATTTTTGAAAACCTTGAAGATTTAAAATTCAATTGTGATTATGGTAAGATTCAAGTGGATCAAGGGAATAATATTACCGGTAATAGTGATTATTTATCTATGAAATTCGGGACTATTTATAAAAATCTAGAAGTAGAAGCAGATTACGGAAGCTTGCGAATTGAAAAATTGATGAGTGGATTTGAAAAAGTTAAAATTGGAACTGATTATACCGGTATTAAAATTGGGTTGGATCCAAGCGCCTCATTTAATTTTGTTGCAGACTTAGGATATGCCGGATTCAGTTTTGAAGGTAACAATGTGAATTATAATAAAAAAATTGTTAAGAATAACTCAAAATACTACGAGGGATATGTCAATAAAGAAAACTCTTCTTCAATGATAGAAATATCATCAGATTACGGAAGTGTGAAATTTTATAATAACTAATTAATTAACCAATCATGAAAAGTAAATATTTAAAATTAAGTTTAAGTCTATTTGTAAGCCTGTTATTTTTAACAAATATCAATGCGCAAAAAAATGGTAAAGTAACTGGAGATGGCAATGTAATTACGAATACTAGAGAAGTTGGAAGCTTTGATAATATTGGAGTTTCAGGTTCCTTTGATGTTGATCTCGTTAAAGGCAAAGAAGGTAAAATTGAGATTAAAATTGAAAAGAATTTATTGCCCTATTTAATTACCGAAGTAAAAGATGGTGAGTTAAAAATAAAATGGAAAAAAGGGACAAATATCAGAAACCATAGGGGAGTTCATCTCACCGTTTATTTTAACAGTATTAATGGTGTGGCTTTATCTGGTTCAGGAGAGATCATTGGAAAAGATTTAATAGAATCAAATAATTTTAAAGTTGCCATTTCGGGTTCAGGAGAGATCAACTTAAATTTAAATGTAAATGATATTCAATCGAGAATTTCAGGTTCAGGAGATTTGACTTTCAAGGGATCTACTAAGAGCTTTACTTCATCAGTCTCAGGTTCAGGAGATGTTGAGGCTTATGGTTTACAAACAGACAAGGCAGATATAAAAGTTTCAGGATCAGGAGATATGACAATAACCGTTAAAAATGAGTTATATGCACGAGTATCAGGATCTGGAGATATTAGTTATAAGGGAAATCCTGCTAAAGAAGATGTAAAAGTTAGTGGATCTGGAAATATAAGTAGCCATTAACTAAATTCTATTACAACTATATATTATAAAGTCAGGGTTTTTCTTTAATAGAAACCTTGACTTTTTTTGGTTAATTACCTTTTCGAAGTCTAATCGATGAAATAATTAATGCGATGACAACCAAAATTAACAACATTGAAAAGCTAACTTTGAGATTATAACTATCGGCAATTAAACCCAATAAAACAGGTCCAATTAAAAACCCAATAAAGCCTATTCCAGAAACAAAGGAAATACTTGCAGAAGATGAAATTCCTTTTGTCTTACCTGCCACCCTAAATAATTCCGGAATAATTACTGAAAGGCCCATTCCTAAAACTCCAAAACCAAAAATTGCAATTGTAAATGAATCAACTAATATGAATACATAGCCAAAAATACCTAATATACAACCATACAAAATGGTTTTTGTTGATCCGATATTATAACTTATTTTATCACCGAAAAACCTCCCCAAGGTCATTGTGGTTGAAAAAACAATGAATCCCAACCCAGCAAGGCTTAGTGATGATACGTTCACGACTTCAATTAAATATAAATTACTCCAATGCTCTACAGCACCTTCACACATCATTATGGAAATTGCAATGATGGCCAGACTAATCAAAGGTTTGAATTTTTTAATCTGAAATTTGACATCATTGGCAACCAATATCTCTTCTTTAATTAATCTATATCGTTTGGCTAATATAATATTTGAAAAGATTATTATGGAAGCTATTAATATCATATGCCAAACAGGATCGATCAACACGGAAATCAGAACACTCCCAACAATTCCTCCAATCACTCCTCCCAAACTAAAAAAACCATGAGCTGCAGACATGAAATTTACAGAATCTAATTTTTCAAATTCTGACACCAAAGCATTCATTGCCACATCCGTTGAACCACTGAAAATACCACAAATAAAAAGTGAAATGCATAAACCAATATAATTGGATGCCATTAAAGGTAAAGTAAAGGAAATCGAAAAAAGAATAATCCCAATAAGGGTGTAGTTTCCCACGCCAATTTTTTTTGTAATAAATGGAATTACCGGGAGAAAAATCAATATACCCAAAGCAAAAGAAAACATAGCAAACCCCAATTCAGAATCAGAAAGACTCAATTTTTCTTTAACATACGGAATGTATAAAACCCATGTGCCTATGAGAATATTTAAAGAGGCAAATACCCAAACTGATGCAAAATACTTGGGTTGTGTTAAGATCATTTTAAGAGAAAGCATATTTTTATTGGATATACAGATGCAATTTATTTCTATTTGTTATTATTTTCAATAAAATTAATCCAATTCAATGGTTTCAATAGTAGCAATAGAATCACATATTTTTACAGTAATTTCCGCTTTACCATTAACAATTGCTCCATTAATTAAATACTTTCTACAAGGGTTATTCTTTACTTCGCTTTTAGAAAAGTCAATATTCCCATCCGTTAAAATTAAATTGATGTCCGCTGTATCAATAACAGCTAAGTTCAATTTTTCCTGAACCCTTTGAGAATAAATTATTTGCTTACTCCTAATAATTTTCAACATTCTGTCATTAGGCATCCAACTACATGAAGCATTTTTTCCTCCCAGAAAAAAAAACACCAAAACTATTCCTATCGCAAAGCCAAATCCATAGAGGCCAAAACGTCTTTTCATATCATGCATAATATTCTAAATTTCATGTGTTTCTATTTATTGTTCTTTAATTGTCACATGCCGCCTGCCTGTCCCAGGCAAGTTCGTTTTTAATCATAACCTTGGGTGATAAAGTTTTTTACATGCTCGTTTCATATTAAAAAATAATCCCAAATCAATAATTGGAACTATCTTTTAAAATATTAATAAATTAATATCTGTAAAAGGTAAAGAAAACCAATCAGCAATTGTTTTATTAGTTAAAATACCGTGGTAAAAGTACATTCCTTTTTGCAAACTTTTGTCAAATCTCGCGGTATTTTCTATACCCCCTTCTTCACCTATATTCAATAAATAAGGGGTAAAAATATTACTGATGGAAACAGAAGCAGTTCGGGAATATCTGGAAGGAATATTAGGTACACAATAATGTATGACTCCATGTTTGACAATTGTAGAATTACTATGTGTAGTTACTTCAGAAGTTTCAAAACATCCACCATTATCAATACTTACATCAATTACAACAGCTCCATCTTTCATTTGTTCCACCATAGTTTCTGTTACAATTACAGGTGTTCTGGTTTTTCCTCTAATGGCACCAATCACTACATCACACTCAACTAAGGATTTTAACAAGTTTTTCGGTTGTAAAGTAGAAGTAGAAATTGGAAAGTTCAATTTATGTTGCAAGCTTCTTAACTTGGTCAATGAATTATCAAATACCTCCACATTGGCTCCCAAACCCAGCGCTGAACGAGCCGCAAATTCGGCTACAGTTCCTGCACCAATAATTACAACTTTACTGGGTGGAACTCCGCCAATATTTCCTAAAAGTAAGCCATTACCAACATTGCTATTATTCATTAATTCTGACGCGATTAAAATAGCTGCTATTCCGGCTATTTCGCTCAAGGATTTAACCAAAGGGTAAACACCATGACTGTCTTGAATATAATCAAAAGCTATGGCTGTAATTCGTTTTTTTGCCAAGGCTTTAAAGTAATTTTTGTTTTGGGTTTTAATTTGCATAGCCGAAAACAAAACGCATTGAGGATTCATCATTTTGATTTCATCCAGTGAAGGTGGTTCTATTTTTAAAACAATATTACATGCGAATACATCATTTGGATTGTATGAAATTTTTGCTCCCGCTTCTGCGTATTCCGTATCTGTAAAATTTGTACCATCTCCTGCACCAGATTCAACAACAATTCTATGACCATTGGCAGTTAAGGCTTCTACAGCACTTGGTGTCAAACAGATACGTTTTTCTTCGAAATGAGTTTCTTTAGGGATACCAATATACAACTCATCTTTTTGTTTTTTTATTTCAAGCATTTCCGGTAAAGGCAAAAGCTCTTCTTTGCTAAAAGGTGAAATTTGTTTGGCCATCGTTAGGGTTTAATTTGTATGTTTCTTGAACCATCAGTATTTATAGATAATTGAATGGAAACCGACTCTAAAGGTAATAAATTTTCTACTTTATCAGGCCATTCTACCAAACACCAATGATTACTATAAAAATATTCTTCAATTCCCATGTCATAAGCTTCTGTTTCATCTTCAATTCTGTAAAAATCAAAATGGTAAATTGTTTCTCCCTTTTTAGAAAGATATTCATTAACTAAAGAAAATGTAGGTGAATTTACAACTTCATCAACTCCAATTTGTTTTGTTAACTCTTTAATCAAGGTTGTTTTTCCAGTTCCCATTTCTCCATAAAACAGCAATATTCTACCTTTGAGGGTCTCTAAAATTAATTTAGCAACTGCCCGAACCTCATCTAATTCGTAATTTTTATACATTTCCTACTGTAATTTTATCAAGTGCTTCGGAGTCAGGTGTGCTGGTATCAGGTACTTGAATAA
>JAUXGV010000015.1 GCA_030621915.1 Flavobacteriaceae bacterium | reverse complement strand
TCTTGGCACCAAGATTCTCATGAATTTGGTTTAAAGCTATTTTTTTCATCTTTTTAATTTGAGTTGAGCAAAATTATCAAATAAATAATCTTAATCAATATTTAGTTATTGTATTTCAGAAACGTTTACATAAAAATTCGGATCGATCTGAAATTCCTTTCCAGCGGACTCAATGTCTAAATTTTTCCAATCTTGGCTTGCATTAATCCATTTGTCGTTACCATTTATTACTCCTTTTAGTGGCATTTCCAATCCTTCAACCACATTATTCAATCTGTATTTTATCTTGGAATTTTCTATTTTATATTCTAATATTGGAATTCTAATATCTCTGAGATACTGATCAAAAAATAATGATAAATCTATATTAGTCATTTTACTGATATAATTTTCAATTTGCTGTGTAGTTACAGTTTGATGATAGAATTTCTTATTCATTCCAATTAAAATCTGTCTAAATATTTCGTCATCATCCACCATTTGACGAATTGTATGAATCATACTGGCTCCTTTATAGTACATATCACCGGATCCGCTTTTATTCACATGATATACCCCTATTATGGGTTTGTCATTTTTAATATGTTTTCGGGTTCCTTGAACATATTCATTTCCTGCTTTGGTGCCAAAATGATAATCCAAATATATAGTTTCACTATACGCCGTAAAGCCTTCATGAATCCACAAATCCGCCACATCCTTATTCGTAATGTTATTGGCAAACCATTCGTGACCCGATTCATGAATTATAATAAAATCAAATTTTAATCCCCATCCTGACCCACTTAAATCCTTTCCTAAATATCCATTTTGAAAACCATTGCCATAGGTTACGGAACTTTGATGCTCCATACCTAAATAAGGCGCTTGAACTAATTTAAATCCATCTTCATAAAAAGGGTAGGGGCCGAACCAATGCTCAAAGGCCTCCAGCATTTTTGGCACCTGCTTAAATTGTTTTTTGGCCTTTTCTAAGTTGTATGAAAGCACGTAATAATCACAATCTAGGTCACCATTTAAGCCTTTGTATTTTTCAAAAAAATGTACATAATCGCCAATATTGACATTGATTCCATAATTATTAATCGGATTAATAACCCTCCAATAAAAGGTTTTTGTTCCATCTGAATTCTCAATAATTTTTTCCAACCGTCCATTTGATACGTCTATCAAACCTTTTGGTGCCGTAATTGCTATTAATACCCCCTCATCTGGTTCATCGTACATATGATCTTTACAAGGCCACCAAATACTTGCCCCTATACCTTGATTGGATGTTGCTATAAAAGAATTGGATTGATCATCCTTATTCCATGTAAAACCACCGCTCCAAGGTGGACGTAAGCTTTCAACGGGATTTCCCTCATAATAAATGGTTACATTGTAAATTTTTCCAATAATCTGTTTTTCCTCTAGGTTAATAAAATGTGCATTTCCTTCTTTTCTAAATCCCAGCTCTTTCCCATTTTGGGTTACTTTGGTAATTTTTAATGGCTTTTGTAAATCAATTTGAAGTATGGAGTAATTTTCTAGTACTTTATATTTAACTGTATTTGAGCCAGATATATATTTATTTTTGTCATCCACTTTTACATTCAAAGAATAATGTATTAAATCCCACCATGCTCTTTCCTTTGTTATAGATCCTCTTAAGGTATCCTGACGGGTAAAATTGTTTTGAGCATTTAAACCAGTTCCAAAAAACAAAATGAAAATGAAGAAAATAATTTTTTTCATGAGTTTTATTTTAATAAAAGTAATTAAATTTATGCTTATTAATAATTTTAAAAAAATTTAATTGATTAAAAAATGCTTCAGTTCTTCATAGACTTTAATGAATTTAGCTTTTTTGGGCTTATTAATAACATCCATTATTTGTTGGGGATATTTTATTGATTTCTTTATTACAGGTTCAACCACTTCCAAAAACTTTACAGGATGTGCCGTTTCTAAAAAGATTCCTTGAATTTGTTTGTTTTTCATCATGAATTTTTTCAATCCTAAATAACCTACCGCTCCATGAGGATCTGCTATATAATGACTGTTTATATAGATGTCATACATGGCGTTTCGAGTTTCATAATCAGTAAATGAATAGGATTCAAGATTCTTCTTTAACTTATTGAAATCATTATTATAAATATTACGAATTCTTATAAAATTGCTCGGATCACCAACATCCATAGCATTGGAAATGGTTTGAATGGATTTAATCGGACTATAATTTCCAGTTTCTAAATATAATGGAACCACTGCATTGGCATTGGTTGAGGCAATAAATTTAAAAATTGGTAAACCTAATTTTTGAGCCATCATCCCTGCGCAAATATTTCCAAAATTTCCACTTGGTATTGAAAATACCGTTTTAACAGACTTTTTATTTAGTTCTTTAATTGCAAAGGCAAAATAAAACATTTGAGGTAACCATCTCGCAACATTTATTGAGTTTGCAGATGTTAATTGAATTTTATCAGTGATATCTTTATCCAGAAAAGCAGTTTTAACCATATTCTGACAATCATCAAAAGTACCATCAACTTCTAATGCTTTGATATTTTCATCAAGAGTAGTCAATTGTTTCTCCTGAACATTGCTAACTTTTCCACTTGGATATAAAATGACAACATTCACACCTTTTACACCCAAAAATCCACTTGCAACGGCGCCTCCGGTATCTCCAGAGGTTGCCACCAAAACGGTTACTTCATTTTCATTATCCTTGTTAAAATGTGACAAACATCGAGCCATGAATCTCGCACCCACATCTTTGAAAGCCATGGTTGGTCCATGAAATAATTCCAGGGAATGCACATTTTTTTCGATTTCAACCAGCGGAAAATCAAAATCGAGCGTATCAGCTATGATAGATTTTAATTCATTTTCTGGAATTTCATTACCAACAAATTGTTTGATCAATTCAAATGCAATTTCATTCTTGTCGAGATTATGAAGATTCTTAAAAAATGATTTGGATAAAGGGGTTATTTTTTCTGGAAAATATAGGCCTTTATCTGGGGCAATTCCTTTAATCACTGCTTCTTGAAAAGAGATTTTAGCGGAATTATTATTTAAACTGTAATATTTCATATTGATTAAAAAGAGGGATCAATTTTTTTATTGAACACCAAATTATTTATTATAAAACTTTGACACCTTCAATATTAATTTTCGTCACATAAGTATGATGTGCAATTCCATTTTTTTCATATACTTTATTTATGGCACCCTGCACATTATAAGCGGTTTGAATATTTTTACTGAAAGTGAATATCGAAGGCCCTGAACCTGAAATACCGCAGCCCAAAGCTCCCGCTTTCAATGCATTACTTTTAACCTTATCAAAATCAGGAATTAACTTCGACCTATGAGGTTCAACAATATAATCTGTTAATGATTCCGAAAATAAAAAGTAATCATTGGTATGTAAGGCATGAATCAAACTTCCTAAATTGGCCGACTGTTTTACTGCCAAACTTAAATCAATTTTTCTCGGCAAAATGGATCTTGAATCTTCTGTTTTTATTTCAATTTGAGGATGAATTATTGTTGCATATAATCCCTTAAAAGACGGCAACTCTACAATTTGTAATGGATTGGTAGATTTTACCAAAGTAAATCCACCAAAAATCGCAGGAGCTACATTATCGGCAATTGGCGAACCGCATGCCAATCTTTCACCTTCTCTTGCAAATTCAACCAATTCCAATTTGGTAAATGGTTTATTTAAAAGTTCATTAATGGCAAAAACAACACCTGCTGCACTAGCGGCACTACTTCCAACACCACTACCTGGTTTAATATTCTTATAAATCTCAATTTCAAAGCCGTATTCTTCCTTTATATTTTTTAATAGAGCTAAGGCTGCGACACCAGCGACATTTTTTTCAGTATCCAGAGGTAAATCCTCTCCAATAATTTTTGTTATCCTTACACCCTTTACAGATGATTTTCTCACAATCATTTCATCTCCTAAAGTATCTAGACAACAGCCTAATACATCAAAACCACATGAGATATTTGCTATCGTGGCAGGGGCAAAAATTTTTATTTCATCCATACTTTATAGGTCTTTATTTGTTTGCTGTTCGAATAATATCACCGAAAATTCCCGATGCTGTTACATCAGCTCCCGCACCTGCTCCTTTAATAATTAAAGGCTGATCCTTGTATCTGTTGGTATAAAACAATACAATATTATCTTTTCCTTCTAAATTGTAAAATGGATGATCTTTAGGGATATGCTGCAACCCAACCGCGGCTTGTCCATTTTTGTATTCTGCAACATATTTTAATTTACAATCTTCTTCTTCAGCCGCCTTTCTCAATTTTTTAAAATGAATTGTTTCCGATTTAAGCGACATCATAAAATCATCTACACTATCAGCTCTTAATGATGTTTCAGGTAAAAAAGATTTATTTTGAATATCATTCAATTCCATAACCAATCCACTTTCTCTCAATAAAATCAATATTTTTCTCATAACATCTACACCACTTAAATCAATACGTGGATCTGGTTCAGTATATCCTTCAATTCCAGCTTGATTGACTACGTCAAAAAATGAAGTTTCCTCATTGAAACAATTGAAAATAAAATTCAAACTACCCGATAGTACCGCTTGGATTTGCGTTATTTCATCGCCCGATGCAATCAAATTCTGCAAGGTGTCAATAATTGGTAATCCTGCACCAACATTAGTTTCAAATAAAAAGGGTGCGTTATACTGACGGGCTAAGGATTTTAAATTTTGGTAATTGTTATATTCTGACGAACAGGCAATTTTATTACAGGCAATTACCGCAATACTTTTCTTTAAATAACTTTCATAGTAGGAGGGAAGTTCACTATTTGCAGTAGTATCAACAAAAACACTATTTCGCAAATTCAATAGTTTTACATGATCCAAAAAATCATTAAAACCTGCTTGAATTGAACTGTCAATCAATTGTGACTCCCAGTTATCCAAGACCAATCCTTTTTCATCAAACAGCATTTTTTTTGAATTGGAAAGGCCAATTACGCGTAAATCAATATGTAGGTGTTTTAATAAATAATCCTGTTGTTTGTTAATCTGTTCCAAAAGTTTTCCACCTACATTCCCAACTCCCGTAACAAATAGATTTATTTGTTTGGTGTGGTTTTCGAAAAATGCAGCGTGTAAAGAATTCAACGCCTTTTTCACATCTCGTTTGTTGATAATTGCAGAGATGTTTTTTTCTGTTGAACCTTGAGCTATAGCTCTTATATTCACGTTATTATTACCTAAACTACTAAACATTTTACCACTTATTCCCTGATGTGATTTCATATTATCACCAACCAAGGCAATGATCGCTAAATCTTTTTCGATAATAATTGGGTTTACTTTAAATTGTAAAATTTCCAATTCAAATTGATTATCAATAGCTTTTTTGGCAACTTCAGCCTCAAAAATATCAATAGCTATACATATAGAGTGTTCACTTGATGCCTGGGTAATTAACTTTACATTTATATTTTTTAATAATAATGCTTCAAATAAACGCTTTGATATTCCTGGAACACCAACCATCCCATTTCCTTCTAGTGTTAATAGTGCAATATTATCTATATGACTGATTCCTTTTACAGTGGATTTACTTTCTTCACTGTTTTCCGAAATTAGTGTTCCTTTATCTTCCGAGCTTAATGTATTTTTAATAACTATTGGAATTTTCTTATTAAAAACAGGTTGAATGGTTGGTGGGTAAATAACTTTGGCTCCAAAGTGAGACAATTCCATTGCTTCCTGATAGGATATTTGATCAATGGGTATTGCCTCTTTAACCAATTTTGGATTGGCAGTAAACATTCCACTAACATCTGTCCAAATTTCCAATATTTCTGCTTGACATGCGTTTGCAAAAATTGCCGCAGTGTAATCTGATCCGCCTCTACCTAAAGTTGTTATATTGCCTTTATTATCGGAGCCAATAAATCCGGGTGCTATTAATATGTCATTATCATTTTTGGAAAGAATCTCTTCAATGTTTGAAAACGTGGTATTAAAATCTACCTGGGCATTGCCATAATTACTATCTGTTTTTATAATTAGATCACTCTCAATTAATTTGATATTTAAATTTGCTGCCTTCATTGCTTCAAATATTATATTGGAAGAAAGAATTTCTCCAATGGAAACAATTTTAGCCAACGATTTTGCCGATAAATCATTTAGCAACATAATTCCATTAAGTGTTTCATTAAGAATTGAAATATGCTTAAATACTATTACCTTAGGTTTGGTTTGATTTGTTTTATCAAATAGCCCTTCAATAATTTCAATATGTATGTTTTCAATTTTTTGAAGAACTGAAGTATATTCATTGTTTCCACTAAAGGCCAATTTTGAGGCTTTTTCTAATAAATTTGTAATACCACTAAATGCCGAAACTACAACAATGACATTTTTTCTTTTACGGGTAATGATTTTAATTACTTTGTTAATGTTATTGGAGGAACCTACTGAAGTTCCACCGAATTTTGAAACAATCATTTTTAATGTTTTAATAATTAAATTTTTTCTAAGTTTAAAATCTTGAATTTACATCCCGTAAATAGATCTATGCGTGCGAGGTATATATTATGATACAACCCTAAAGGGTACGTGTTGTTGCAACTATTGTAGAATTAACCATTGAGCAATGGTTTGAAAATTGTGCAATTAATATGTTTTCTTTCAATATCACGGGGCAAATATAAATCATTTTTTTAATTGATAAAATATAATTGAAAATATTTCATAATAATTTATGAATGATTGATTTTATTAAATTTTCCCTAGCTTTTCAATTACAATATTTCAAATAGTGAAATACAATTCATAACGATATTACTTCATAAAATGTTATTGAATCATTATTATTTAAAATCTTAGTAAAAATTAGTATATTTGAATTATCTATGATTTTTTAAGACTGGCTTTAAACAAAATTAGATCAGCTAAAATCAATTAACCATCTTAAATAAATCAGGCTGTAAACATATATATTACAGCCTGATTTTTATTTTTTACTTTTTTTGTCTTTATCTTTTTTGACCTTAATTGTGAGTTTATTAGTTTTTTTATTCAAGTCCATAAAAATTCTATCATTTTCATTAAGATTCGAATTCACAATTTCTTCCGCCAAAACATCTTCTATGTATTTCTGAATAGCTCGTTTTAATGGCCGAGCACCATATTTTCTATCAAACCCTTTATTGGCAATAAAATCTTTGGCTTCTTCACTTAGAGATAATTGATATCCCAAACTGGAAATTCTTTGTAATAATTTCTCCAATTCAATATCAATAATTAAATGAATATCTTCACGTTCAAGGCTATTAAATATAATTACATCATCAATTCTATTTAAAAACTCAGGAGCGAAACTTTTTTTCAATGCATTTTCAATAATGCCTTTAGCATCAGCATCTGCTTGAGCTTTTTTATTAGCTGTTCCAAATCCAACTCCTTGTCCAAAATCTTTCAATTGGCGCGATCCTATATTAGAAGTCATAATGATAATAGTGTGTCTAAAATCAATTTTTCTACCTAAACTATCCGTAATATATCCATCATCTAAAATTTGAAGAAGCATATTGAAAACATCTGGATGCGCCTTTTCAATTTCGTCTAATAATACTACAGCATAGGGTTTCCTTCTAATTTTTTCTGTCAATTGTCCTCCTTCTTCATAACCTACATAACCTGGAGGGGCACCAATTAATCTGGAAATGGCAAACTTTTCCATGTATTCACTCATGTCAATTCTTACCAATGCATCTTGAGAATCAAATAACTCAGCAGCTAATACTTTGGCTAATTGAGTTTTACCAACGCCTGTTTGACCCAGAAAAATAAATGATCCAATAGGTTTATTGGGGTCTTTAAGTCCAACTCTATTTCTTTGAATGGCTTTGACTACTTTTGTTACTGCTTCATCCTGTCCAATGATTTTGCCTTTTATTAAGTTAGGCAAATCTTTCAATCTAATACTTTCAGCCTCCGCGATTCTGTTCACAGGAATCCCGGTCATCATACTAACCACTTCCGCAACATTATCCTCACTAACTAATTCCTTATGCTTTTTAGAATGTTCTTCCCATTCTGCTTGAGAAATTTCCAGTTCTTTTTCAATTCTTTTTTCATCATCCCTCAATTTTGCGGCCTCTTCGTACTTTTGGCTCTTTACAACCTCATTTTTTTGATCCCTTATATTTTCCAAACTTTTTTCAAGCTCCAATACTTGTTTGGGCACAACTATATTTGTTATATGAACTCTCGAACCAGCTTCGTCCATGGCATCTATAGCCTTATCAGGTAAAAATCTATCCGTCATATATCTGTTAGTCAGTGTCACACAGGCTTTAATGGCATCATCAGTAAATAAGACATTATGATGATCTTCATATTTATTTTTAATATTGTTTAATATCTGAATGGTTTCTTCAACACTTGTTGGTTCTACAATTACTTTTTGAAAACGCCTTTCAAGTGCTCCATCTTTTTCAATATTTTGTCTGAACTCATCCAAAGTTGTAGCTCCAATACATTGAATTTCCCCTCGAGCCAAAGCCGGCTTAAACATATTCGATGCATCTAATGAGCCTGTTGCCCCTCCTGCACCTACAATGGTGTGGATTTCATCAATGAATAAAATGATGTCATCATTTTTTTCCAATTCATTCATCAGGGCCTTCATACGTTCTTCAAATTGACCACGATATTTGGTGCCAGCAACCAAACTTGCCAAATCCAATGAAACGATGCGCTTATTAAATAAAATCCTTGAAACCTTTTTTTGGATGATTCGTAAAGCCAAACCTTCGGCAATGGCAGATTTACCAACTCCAGGCTCGCCGATTAAAATTGGATTGTTTTTTTTTCGTCGACTTAGAATTTGAGAAATTCTTTCAATCTCACTTTTTCTTCCAACTACAGGATCTAACCCACCTTTTTCGGCCAAATCTGTTAAGTCTCTTCCAAAATTATCCAATACGGGTGTTTTAGACTTTTTAACAACCTTTCCCTTTGAACTTTCAAATGGATTTTTTTTAGGCTTATCAAAATCCTCAGGCTGAGGAGTTTCCGCAGAAGGGCTTGGAGTTATATCCTCATCAAAATCCTCATCGAAACCATCTTCAATAAATAAATCTTTAAATATTTCTTTTACATCCTCATAAAAAACATCAAAATTATGTAGAATTTTAGTTGTAGGATCATTTTCATTTCTTAAAATACAAAGCAGTAAGTGTGCAGTACTTATGGCATCATTATTATAAAGTTTAGCTTCTAAAAAAGTAGTTTTTAAGGCTTTTTCAGCTTGTTTGGTCAGATGCAAACTTTTTTATCGTTAGATTTTACCAAGGAAGAACTTATAGGGTGCAATGCTTCAATCTTAGATCGCAAGTCTGAAAAATTTATTTCAAATGTATTTAATATATCAAATGCTTCTCCATTGGCCTTTCGTAAAATTCCCAACATCAAATGTTCCGTACCTATAAAACCATGACCTAATCGTATAGCCTCTTCTTTACTATACGCAATAACATCTTTAACTTTAGGTGAAAAATTATCGTCCATTTTATCTTATTTATGTTGTAAATTTAGTAGAAATTTTTACTATTTCATTACAAAAGTTATGAGCATGTTTAAACTTATGACTAAGGTACTAAATTTCAGCTAAATAATTGTGTTGAATTGTTAATAACTAATGAGGATAAAAATAGCCCCTAACCCCTTAAAAAAAGAGAATAATTGTATATTGCTCCAACTTAAAAATGGACTAAAAATACACTTAATAATATGGCCGAAAACGATAAAATAATTCCTATAAATATTGAAGATGAAATGAAATCAGCTTACATTGATTATTCAATGTCTGTAATTGTTTCGCGTGCATTACCTGATGTAAGAGATGGATTGAAACCTGTACATAGAAGAGTTTTGTTTGGGATGCATGAATTGGGAATTAAAGCAACCGGAGCTCATAAAAAATCTGCTAGGGTAGTGGGAGAAGTATTGGGAAAATATCATCCACATGGTGACACCTCTGTTTATGATGCCATGGTGAGAATGGCACAAGATTGGAGTGTTCGATATGAACTGGTTGATGGGCAAGGGAATTTTGGATCGCCTGATGGTGATAGTCCGGCAGCTATGCGTTATACAGAAGTAAGAATGCGCAAGATTTCTGAAGATATGTTGGCGGATATTGATAAAGATACAGTTGATCATAGATTAAATTTTGATGATACCCTTCAGGAACCAACTGTGTTACCTACTAAAGTACCTAGTTTATTGATAAATGGAGCTTCAGGAATTGCTGTAGGTATGGCCACAAACATGGCGCCACATAATTTAACTGAGGTAATAGATGGTACGATAGCCTATATCGATAATAATGAGATTGAAATAGAAGAACTCATTCAACATATCAAGGCTCCAGATTTTCCAACAGGGGGAACTATTTATGGATATGACGGAGTAAGAAACGCATTTTTAACCGGAAGAGGTAGAATAGTAATGCGTGCCAAATCCAATTTTGAAGAAGTTAATGGGCGTGAATGTATTGTTGTTACAGAATTACCATACCAAGTAAATGGTGCGGATTTATTGAAGAAAACAGTTGATTTAATCAATGATAAAAAAATCGATGGCATATCCTCTATTAGGGATGAAACCAGTAGAAAAGGAAGGCGAATTGTCTATGTTTTAAAACGAGATGCTATACCCAATATAGTATTAAATAAATTGTTCAAATACACTTCTTTACAAACTTCGTTTAGTGTAAATAATATTGCCTTGGTCAATGGTAGACCCGAGTTGTTAAATTTAAAGGATTTAATAAAGCATTTTGTTAATCATAGACATGAAGTTGTTGTACGTAGAACGAAATTTGAGCTGAACAAGGCAGAGGCTAGAGCGCATATTTTAGAGGGCTTAATCATTGCCAGTGACAATATTGATGAAGTAATCAAATTGATTAGGGCTTCAAGCAATGCAGATGAGGCACGAGAAAAATTGATTTCCAGATTTGAGCTTACCGAAATTCAAGCCAGAGCGATCGTTGAAATGCGCTTACGCCAATTAACAGGTTTAGAGCAGGATAAGTTAAGAGCTGAATTTGAAGAGATCATGAAATTGATCGTAGATTTAAAAGATATTCTAGACAATGAATCCAGAAGAATGGATATTATTAAAGAGGAACTTACCCATATGAAGGAGAAATATGGGGATGATCGGAGATCAGTAATTGAATATGCAGGAGGAGACATGAGTATAGAAGATATGATTCCTGATAATCAGGTTGTCATCACTATTTCTCATGCTGGCTATATCAAGCGTACCGAATTATCAGAATACAAAATTCAAAATAGGGGTGGTAGAGGGCAAAAAGGTGTTACCACAAGAAACGAGGATTTCCTTGAACATCTCTTTGTTGCAACCAATCATCAATATATGTTATTTTTTACCCAAAAAGGAAAAGTGTTTTGGATGAGAGTTTATGAAATTCCGGAAGGCAATAAAACTTCAAAGGGAAGAGCCATTCAGAATTTGATCAATATTGAAAATGAAGATAAGGTAAAAGCGTTTTTAGTGACTAAGGATTTAAAAGATGAAGATTATGTAAACAACAATTATGTTGTTATGGTAACAAAAAATGGTCAAACTAAGAAGACTTCACTAGAACAGTATTCGCGTCCACGTACAAATGGAATTAATGCTATAACCATTAAAGAAGGTGATGAATTACTAGAAGCAAAATTAACAAATGGTGAAAGTCAAATTATGATTGCTGCTAAATCAGGTAAATCCATCAGATTTGAAGAAAGTAAAACCAGACCCATGGGTAGAAATGCTTCGGGTGTTAGAGGGATCAGATTAAAAGATGATAAAGATGAAGTAATTGGTATGGTTTCTATATCGGATCACGAAAGTGATATCTTGGTTGTGTCTGAAAATGGATATGGAAAACGTTCAAGTCTCGAAAGTTACAGAATAACGAATCGTGGAGGTAAAGGAGTAAAAACAATTAATATCACTGAAAAAACAGGTGAATTGGTCGCTATTAAAAATGTTACTGATAATGACGATTTAATGATTATTAATAAATCAGGATTAACTATTAGAATGGCTGTTGCTGATTTAAGAGTAATGGGAAGAGCAACCCAGGGTGTTAAATTGATCAATATTAAAGATAATGACTCAATTGCCGCTGTGGCTAAAGTGATGCATGAAGATGAAGAAAATGCGGTTGAATTGGATGAAAATGAAATAAAAAATGACGAAAATCCGGAAAATGATTCACAAAATTCATAATTTTGCAAAAAGCCATTAAAAATTATAAACAAAAGTTATTTTAATATGAAAAAACCATTTCTATTGTTGTTTACTTTATTAATTAGTATAGCAACATTTGCCCAAAAAGACGAATTAAAAGCCTCTGAAAAAGCTTTAAAGAAAAGTGATTATCTGGCATCTAAATTATCTATTGATCAAGCGGAAGGCCTAATTTCAAATGCTGACGACAAATCAAAAGCTAAATTTTATTATTTAAAAGGTGAAACATATGCCGGCTTGGTTAAAACTGATCCAACTTCTGAAAATATTGATGCAGCGGCCAATTCTTTTCAATCATTGTTTGATTTGGAAGAAGAAACGGGTTCAAATAAGTATTCTGGGTTGGCAAAGCCAACAATGGATGCTTTAATTTCTGAAGTATCCGCAATTGGAATTAAATCGTATCAAGAAAAAAATTATAGCGCTGCAAAAGATGAATTATTAACCGTATATAATTTAAGTAAAAAAGATACTGCTTATTTGGAATATGCTGCAAATGCAGCATATTTAGAGGCTGATTTATCTAAAAGAACAGCCTCTACAGATTTAAATAATGAGAAAATAAATAAGGAGACTTATGACTCTAAAATTGTTGAGATTAATAAGATTTTCAATATTTCGCTAGGGCATTTCTCAAAACTTATGGAAATAGGGTATACCGGAATCATTGAGGAATATTCAGTAAAAAATGTTGAATCAGGTAAAACTGAAAGTGTTGGTTCAGAATCTGAAATGGAATTGATGTCAAAGTCTAAAGAATTTACGGATCCCAAAGTTACTTATACTGATTCAAAACAACCTGACATTGTTAAAAACATTGCCTATTGTTATGTTGAAATAGGAGAAGTGAATAAAGCAATTGAAGCCGTAAAAAATGCAAGGAAAATGAGCCCGGATGATTTAAATTTGGTTTTAACAGAAGCAAATTTACAATACAAATTGGGCAACAAAGATATATTTTCCGAATTAATGGAACAAGCTATAAAATTAGATCCTACAAATGCAACGTTATATTTCAATTTAGGAGTTATGAGTATGGAGCAAAATGACGCTGAAAAGGCTAAAGAATATTATAGAAAAGCTATTGAATTGAAGCCTGATTATAAAGATGCGTATGTTAATTTGGGTTCTGCTTTATTGGAGAAAGACACACAATTGGTTGAGGAAATGAATAAAAACTTAAGCAATTTTGATAAATATGATGAAATAAAAGCCAGACAAGTTGAATTATATAATGAAGTAATTCCCGTATATGAAAAAGCGTTTGAAATAGATTCTAAAGATATAGATACCATAAGAACTTTAATGAGTTTATATGAGAATGTGGAAAGGGAAGCTGAATTTCAAGAAATGAAAACTTTATACGATGGCCTGAAGTAATTTAAAGTATAATTTTATTTAAAAGGTTATCAAATTTGATAACCTTTTTTTTAGTTTTTTCATCAATCAATCTATGTTAAATAGTATCTATTTTAGGCTTATATGATTTTCTTCCAATTCTTTTGTATTTCTTATTAGCCGCAACCCTAATAAAATTACTGATAAAAGCAATCTTTTTTTCTTAGTACCAATAATTTATAATACCAAAATTAATTCCATCAACATTGCCTTAAAAACATCAGATTACCCAATTTAAACAATAATATTTCTAATTATTATCTTCTAATAAAGGTACTTCTTCCTCAATTTTGTCAACAGATTTCTTTATAGTTTTGGGAGCTTTAAAACGATAACCAATAAAAATATGAAATTCATTTTTTGTAGTATAGAATTGAATTCTTTCTCCGTCATATTTATCATGGGTTAATCTATAATTGAATTCCATACCATAATAGTATCTTTTTGAGTTATATCCTAATCCTGCTCCAGTTTGAAATGATATTAACATATCAAAATATGTGTTACTCTCGGTGTTCTCCATTGTAACTTTAGTATTATCATACAAATCGAATCCTATTCCAGGAATAGCAAATAAATTTAAGTACCAATTTCTTTTATGAACAAAAGTATAATAATACCCAATATTAAAAACTGTGTTAAAACCTAAATAAGTATTATAATTATCTCTTTGAATCTCTTCCCCTTGCTTATTAATTAATATATCTGTTCCATAAATACTATAAATCTGATAATCAATTCTTGGCATAAAAGTTCCTGTACTTTTTAATTGAATCTCGGTTTGAGACTCGGTTGCTTTAAGAGAATAATTCTTATTTATTTTATAGATAGATGATCCTGAGAAAATACTTGTCGTGAAGCTTGGAAATTGAACATGTCGGTTACTGTCAAAACTTGTGTTTTCTGCAAAGACATCAATAGAATTATTTACGTGATAACCTTGTATATAATTATATTCGAATTGATGACTCCAATCATCAAATAAAAATTTTATTTTCAGCCTAAATGATTTTGATTCACCTTCATTTTCCAAGCTTTCTGAAGAAGGCTTGGGTCTGATTCCTAATCTAAGTGACACAAATCTATAATTAAAAACTAAGGCATACCTATATCCTAAATTTGGTTTAACATTCAATATACCTTGCTCAAATGGTAAATAATAATTCTCTATTTCATTACTTACATCAAATTTAATATTTAACTGATTACTATAATCTTCAATAAATAAATTTCTATTAGAATTGGTTGAAGTTGAATCATTTATTAATTCATTTTCCTGAGCAATAAGATTTGCAGAAAAAAATATAATTAAAAATAGATACCTCATTTCGGTTTAATTTTTAAATCGGGTATTGATATAATCATTTATTTCCGCAATAGACTTAATTTCCTGGGATGAATTTCCACTTCTAACAAAAAATTGTTCTTCTTGCTGTCCGTTTTTATTTTTGCTCTTTAAAAAAAGAGGCTCATTTGCAGCAAACACTTTAATTTTACAAACATAGTTGCCTTTAATTTGTTCATATTGCATACGAATATTCTTACTTACATATTTTACGCCCATAAAATTATGAAATAAATTTCTCAAATGAATTTCATAATAATCAGCATCCGATTTTTTCAATGAATTAAAATCCTGATCCAATCCAATTACTTTTTTATCATCATCAATACCAATAAGTAATATTCCACCCTCAGTATTACCAAATGCAGCAATTGTTTTAAGGATTACTTTTTCCAATACAGGGTTTACTTTTTCCTGTCTGTAATCCCATCTCGCAGAGGATTTGAATTCCAGAAATCGACTTTCTTCCTCATTTAAAATTTCCTTAATCGGAGGAATAAAATTACTTTTGGCGTTATAAAAAATGCCCTTTTTAACAAAAAACAAAATAATACCTAACAAAATAATACCTAACAAAATAAATAGTATTCCAATCCATTTTAAATATTTAGAATAAATATTAATTTGTCCCTGTTTAAGATCAGTATCAGCTATGGTCAGTAAATAATAGTTAATTCCTACTTCCGAGGGAAATCTTTGAAAAAAATTCCAATAATTTTCATTTTTAAAATTAAAATTAAAAATACCTGATGTCTCCTTTTTAAATTTATTAAAGTGAGTTAAAGAATGGATTTCAATACTGTCATTCATAATAATATCCGAATTCGTATTTTTGGAGCCTTTGGATACTAAATCCATGCTAATACCATGTGCTGTTTCAATTAACAATCCAACATTATTATATTTTTTATAAAAATTAAAATTCTCTACTAGTTTTTGTCTTGCAAACCGAAGTAAAATTATATTTTTTATTTCTCCAATTTTGTATGAATAACCCGCATAGAATAGCTCTTCATTTTCTTCACCATTATTGCCTAATCCAACATTGTTGTCTAAAAACCAGCGAATTTGATTATGATGATCATTGAGATCGTTGTACCAAGCTGTTTGTTCAATGGTTTCGTCAATACTCTCCTCCCAACTGCTTATGAATTTCTTATTTTCAAATCGTTGCCTTCTAATGATATCAAATACTCTTGTACTATCAATGGCATATATTATGGTTCCTTCGTCTTTTTTAACAGATACTTTATAATTGTCTTGAATAAGTAATGCCGAAATTAAATATTGGTTTTTAGATATATAATCAAGAAAGAAATTTTGAGATTCAATGGTGTCCTTTAGCTTATTCGTGTTTTCAAAACTTAACTTAATTTCACCAAAATCCTTTTCAATATTATCAACAAAGTTTGAAAAAGATTTGTTGAATATGTTGGCTTCATTAGAAAATATTGTTTCTGAATATTCAATTTTATTATTTTCTAGATAATTGAATATTAATAATATAATTCCTGCAATGATTAAAATTATTGATATAATATTTTTTCTCATAAAATGGAAACAGTTATTTATTTTTTACACCCATTAAAAATCAAAGATGGTATTTTTTTAGGATTACAAAAATAGCAACCTTTCATTAAAAAAGCTTTGATTTAAATATTAAAAACCCAAAAATCTATAGTTTAATGAAATTAAGTAAGACTTTCTATCACCAATAAATCCAACCTCCGACCTAAGCATCCATTTTTTATTGAACTGATATTGCATCCCAACCAAACCATTCCACAATTCTTTGGTTTGTTTATCCATACCATACGAAATTACAGAATCTCCATCTGCCTGATCAATTCTATCCACGATGGGTGTTAGAATTTGATCAGCGACTTGTTTTTTAAGTATATCAGAGGGCCCAAGAGAATCATACCAATCCCGGTAGTCGCTAACTATTTCATCTTTTCTTTCCCAGGCCTCAGGAGGTAGGGCATCAATCAATTTAATAGCTCCAACTGTAGAACTTGACATTTTCATTCTCATACCACCTATCCAAACCGCAATATTTCTTTCAGGTTTTTGTTCAAATACAAAATTATATCCCATTCGAATTCCCAATACATTTACTTGAGTTGCCTCGTCTAACAATTCTGGTTTGCTCCATGTGAAATTTGCATCCACAGATATCCAAACAGGGCCAACACCACCAGCACCCATAATCCCAAAGCCAGCAGTTCTTATACTTTGATCCACTATGGATTTAAGTTCAACGGGTGCTGTTAAAATCACTTCAGTATGCGAATTACCATATCCAAATAAACCATATACATTTATAAAAGGTAGGATCCATATATCCGGACGAACATTAACTATATATGAAGTATTCCGATTTTCACCGAATTGTATAAAATCTACATCTGTTAATGGAATATCAATATCATCTGTTTCTAAACCCAATTGAAGATTATCAATTACAATACCTTGATCCATCCACATAAAATTACCCATAACACCCATAGGATAAGGAATGTCAAACCCTCTTTCATAAGCATCCTGTCCTAAAATAGGGAAAACATAATCATATTTAACACTTTTTATGCTATCTGTATACGTTTCATGTTTTGTTCGTATTTTTTTTGATGAATATTGTGCTAAACCGATATATGGGATACATATGCATAGAAAAACAATAAAGATTATTTTTAATTTAATTGAACCTTCAATCATTACTTTTGGTCTTTATTTTTTTTCTTTTCCAATTTTCTTTTTTCTTTTTTTTCTTTCATCAATTCCTTTTGCTTAGCTATTTCTTCTTTCGACGCATTACTCAGGCCAATAGGTACATTCATTTTTAAAAATAAAGTGCTGTTTTTTGATCCACTTAAATCTTTATAAACATCGATGAATCCATAGTAATATTTTGCTCCAATTGTCCAGCCTAAACCCTTTAAAAGTCTAAAACCTGTACCCGCCGTAATTCCCATATCAAATCTATTCATTGAATCGGTATTGGTTTCCTTAATACGGCCACTTTTACCATCAATATCGTAATTATATTCAACCCAACCTTTTCTTAATAACCCAAATTGAGGACCGGCTTCAACATAGATGTGATTGTCGAATTTATATTTGATCAAAGCAGGGAGTATAAAGTAGCTCGATTTTTGACTATAAACACCCTCTGAATCCTCCGGAAAAATCGATGTACCTAAAAAATCCAAATCATTCTTCGTTAAATTATTATTTCCCAAAGTGGACTTCACAATGATTCCTGTATCTAATGACCACTGATTTTTAATTCTTACATCAAAATAAAACCCAAGATAAAAATTGGATTCAGCCTTGTTTGATTCTAAAGCTGCTATAGTAGAAAATGTATAACCTCCCTCCAAACCAAACTCTAAACCATCCGAATTGAGTTTGTCACCAAATAACAGAGAAATTAATACTTGGGATTGGATGCTTATGGTGAAAAACAGAAAAATGACAATCAATAATTTACTTTTCATAATACCAATTTTAATTTTTGTCATGATTAATTCAGGATAACAATATTTTACAAATTAATTAAAAAATAAAAGTTACTAAAACACTTGTAAATGATTTAATTTGAAGTAGATTTTCTATCCAATTGGAAGATCTCAAGATTTATATCATCCAATCCAATTTTATCAAAGGGGTATTCCAGATCATCTTGAATATTATAAAGTGAAATCAATATAAATTGGGTAAATAAAACAATAAAGCCAGTTACTAACATAGATGATTCAATTCCTACTTGAAACACAATGGTAGGTGTATAAATTATGGGAAAGATATAAATGAAAAACTTGCAATATGCTTTTAAACTTATGGGCGTTCTATGAACATGAATTCCATTTAAATTTTCAATGGATACATGCAAATCATTCATGAATCTAAATATTTTATCAATGATTCTACGTGATATCATTACTTTATTATCCATAACAAATGTGAATACTTTTTGTGTACTCTTATCTAGTTCGTCCATGTTAGAACCACTATTATTGAGATGGTTAATCAATTTATTACTTATTTCTATAAGAATTCCAGATATTTTATCTTTATCATTTTCTGATAATTTTGAACAGCTCATAAAGTAATAATGAAGTGTCATTAAGGCTCCCCTAAATTCACTTAGGTGTTCCAGAGCTTTTTCTCTACGTTTAAATGATCCTCTAATATTAAAAACTAATGGAAAAATAATGGCAATGCTTAATAAAGTTAAATCTATGTTATAAATAAAACCATATTTATTTACATAAATTAGTGAAATCAGTACTATAACAAATGAAATTAGTGTCCTGTGATTTATTATCGTTAAATATTTATTCATATATTAGTTTTGTTAAATCTAAAAACAATATAATGAAAAAACAAATATTAAGTGCTTTACTTGTCTTAGCCTTTGTTTTTTCCAATGTGTTTTACGCACAAAATATAAAAGATTCAATCCAATCTCATGAAGTTTCTAAATTGTTTAGAAATCAGAATATTCTCCATATAAAGTTAAGTTATTTAAACAAAAATATTAAAAAAAACACCAACGACAGTACGTATGTTGAAACCAATATTTCATACCAAACAAGCAAGGGAGAATGGAAAACATTTAAGGTTCAATTAAGGGGTAGGGGCAATTTTAGAAGGGCAAATTGTTACTTTACACCTATCAAAATGAAAATCAAAAAAAGTGATATTAAGGGTTCGCTTTTTAAAGGAAATAAAAAATTAAAATTGGTAATGCCTTGCGGATTAGGTAGTTCAGATAATGATCATATTATAAAGGAATACTTGGCCTATAAAATGTATGAAATAATTTCGCCTTATAATTACAAAACCAGACTCTTAGATATTGATTTTGAAGAAAACAAAGGCAATAAAACAAAAAACTATACACTTAAAGGAATATTTATTGAAGATATTAAAAAAGTTGCAGATCGACATGATGGCAAGGTTCTTAAAACGAATATGCACCCATTAAATCAAGATGATCTCGAATCCGTACGAAATGCCTTCTTTCAATTTTTAATTGGAAATACGGATTTTTCTACTTCTGCTCAACATAATCAAAAACTTATATATGTTGACGGTAGATTAATTCCAATTCCATATGATTTTGATATGACTGGACTAATAAATGCTAGATATGCTCATGTGGGTTCTGTAAATAATGAGCCTTTACCAATTAATTCTGTTACAGATAGATTGTATAGAGGATTTAAAAGAGATCTCCAAATCATTCAACAGGTTCGAAATGAATTTCTGGATAATAGAATAAGCCTGCTTGAAACTGTAGATGGTGTAGAGCCGTATTTTGAAGATTCAAAAAACTTTATTGAAGCTAAGAATTTTATTTTGGATTTTTTTAAAATCATGTCCAATGATGAGGAGTTTAAAAACGAAATTACAAGAAAGTTAAGAATTAAATAAATTTAAATTTGGTGGTTTATGCAAATTATTAAATGAACTACCTCGACGCAGTGAATACGAGGTATCAAGCGGAATAAAAACTTATTTTCAGTTTAATGAAAATCCAAGGTTTTCAAACTTTTCCCTTGAGCACCGACGTAGAGCATCAGGGAATTCTTAAGATTGAAAATTATCAAGTTTACTTACAATTTTATTGGGTCTAAAAAATGAATTCAAAAACTCTTTAACAATTCTCACAATAATGTATTCTTTTCCTATCTTTGATTTTCTGAAATCAAAATTGAGACATGAAATTATTACAAAATAAAACAGCATTGATAACTGGTGCATCGCGTGGAATTGGCAAAGGAATTGCTATTGAATTTGCTAAACAAGGAGCGAATATTGCCTTTACTTTTAACGCATCTGTAGAAGCCGCTAAAGAATTAGAAAATGAATTGGAAAATTATGGAGTCAAAGCTAAAGGTTATCAGTCAAATGCTGCAAATTTTGATGCAGCTCAACAGTTGGTTAAGGATGTAATTGACGATTTCGAAACGGTACATATTTTAATCAATAATGCTGGAATTACCAAGGATAATTTACTAATGAGAATTACTGAAGAAGATTTTGATAAAGTAATTGAAGTAAATTTAAAATCTGTTTTTAACTTAACAAAAGCTATAATTAGACCCATGATGAAACAACGTGAAGGGTCCATCATTAATATGAGTTCAGTTGTAGGTGTCAAGGGGAATGCAGGCCAAACCAATTATGCTGCTTCAAAGGCAGGGATTTTAGGTTTTACCAAATCAGTAGCATTGGAATTGGGATCAAGAAACATACGTTGCAATGCCATTGCTCCGGGGTTTATTGAAACAGAAATGACAGGCAAATTGGATGAAAAAACAGTTAATGAATGGCGAAATTCTATTCCTTTGAAAAGAGGTGGTTCACCCGAAGATGTTGCAAATGCCTGTGTATTTCTGGCATCCAATTTATCATCATATATCACTGGACAAACTTTGAACGTGGATGGTGGCATGTTAACTTAAATTAAGTTTGTTTAAGTTTTATTTCATATAGATTTACTAGCATTAATATATATCAGTTTATTTCAGAAGTCATCCGTTAGAAATATTTAAACATTCTTCCATGTTAACAACAACCACAGCATTTATTATTGGTGCCTTTTTGCTTGCTGCATTGGTTGTTTATTTCCAATATATTTTTAAAGAGAAAAAACTTCACCGAGTTGTTATATTGGCCTTATTGAGATTTATAAGTGTTTTTGGAATACTTATATTGCTTATCAATCCAAAAATTCAACAAAAATTTATTGAAACAATAAAACCAAAATTATTTGTGGCAATAGATAATTCATCATCTATTTTATTTTCAAGTCAAGATTCAGCTATAAGTTCATCTGTATTAAACATAAAGAAAAATAAAGAATTAAAAGAGAAATTTGAAATTGACTATTTTACATTTGGTTCTTCAGTTCAAAATGGTTCAGAATTAACTTTCAAAGAAAACCAAACCAATATTGAAGAGATTGTTCAAAGTTTAAACTCCCTGGCAAAACAACAGATGGCCCCTATAATTTTACTTGGTGATGGAAACCAAACCTATGGTAAAGATTATAAATTCATGAACTCAAACCAGCCCATTTTTCCTGTAATTTATGGTGATACTTCAAAAATAGAGGACATTGAAATAAATAAAATTAATGTCAATTCTTATTCTTTTTTGAATAATAATTTTCCTGTTGAAATATTTCTGAAATATACGGGCATTGAATTGGTGAACACAAATTTAATTATTGAAGAATCCAATAAGGTGATATACAAGAAATTAATTTCATTTTCAAAGGAAAATTACAGTTCGCATATTCAATTAAAATTACCATCTAAAAAAGTAGGTAAGCATTTATTTAAGACAAGGATTGAACCATTGGAAGGCGAAATAAATACGATCAATAATTTTAAAAATTTCAGTGTAGAAGTTATAGATGAGCAGACAAACATTGTTATTTTTTACGATGTTTTACATCCAGATATAGGTATGCTGAAAAGATCTATTGAAAGTAACGAACAAAGAAAAGTTCATCTAATGGATTTGAATACTTCAATTGATTTTAGTGACAATATCGATTTATATATTTTATATCAACCAAATAATAAATTTGAAAACATATTTAATGAAATTAAAAGTTCAAACAGTAATTATTTCATTATTACAGGAAAACAAACCGATTGGAATTATTTGAATAAAGCCCAAAGTATTTTTACAAACAATGTCCTAACTACAACTGAAAAATACTTTGCGAATTTTAATATAAATTTCAATAAATTCAAAATTGAAGATATAGGATTTAATGATTATCCGCCTTTGGAAGGGTTTTTTGGCGAAGTTTCATTTTTAACACCCTATGAATCAATTTTGACTCAATCAATCCATGGAATTGAAACTAATAATCCACTCTTGGTTACTTTTTCAGATCTAAATAATGACAGTAGAGGAATTGTTTTGTTTGGTGAAAATCTATGGAAATGGAGGGCAATAAGTTATTCAAAACAACATTCATTTGATGATTTTGACCAATTTATTAATAGTACCATACAATATTTAACCCTATCAAAACAAGCCAATCCTATTGAGCTTCAATATAAATCATTTTATTATACGGATGAACCTATTAAAATTTCAGCAAAAATCTACGATTCTAATTTTAATTTTGATTTGGGTGCTCAATTAAAGTTGAATTTTGACAATGAAAATAATGATACCCCATTTTATTTTAATGGGAATGAATATGAATTAAATTTACTCGATTTAAAACATGGTGAATATAAATTTTCAGTAAAGGATCAGGAAAATAGTAAATCGGTCATTGGATCATTTAAGATATTAAATTATTCCATTGAACAAGAGAATTTAAATGCTAATAAAAACGATTTAGAATCACTAGCGGATAATTCTAATGGCAAAATTTATTATCCAAATCAATTCCCAGAATTATATGATTTTATATTAAATAATCAAAATTTTGCGTCTATTCAAACCGAAAAAATAAAAACAACTTCTTTAATTGATTGGAAATGGCTTTTAGGTATAATTATGTTATCTTTGAGCCTAGAATGGATCATTAGAAAATATAAAGGTTTGATTTAATGTATCTTTCGAAACAAAAACAAATAAAATTAATTAAAAACGTAAATCAATATGGCACAACAACCTCAATTACAATTTCCTAAGGGAATATTCCCTTTAGTTTTTTTAGGCATTATTGCAATCATTTTATTCTCAAAATCTACCGTAACACTTGATGCTGGGGAAGCCGGCGTATTATGGAAACGCTTTGCCGGGGGTGTAGTGACAGACCAACCTCCATTGGGGGAAGGATTTCATCTAGTAGCACCTTGGAATACTGTTATTGTTTATGAAGTCCGTCAACAAGAATTAACCGAAAAAATGAAGGTTTTATCTTCAAATGGTTTGGATATTCAATTGGAAGCAACCGCTTGGTACCAGCCTCAGTCGGAATCATTAGGGAAATTACATCAAACCAAAGGTCAGAACTATTTAGATAGAGTTTTAAAGCCAGCAATTCGTTCAGCAACAAGAAGTGTTGTTGGTAGATATACGCCTGAGCAGATCTACTCTTCAAAAAGAGATGCGATACAAAGTGAGATATTTGATGAAACAAAATTAATTGTTGATGATCAATATATTCAACTCAATGATGTCTTAGTTCGTGATGTGACACTGCCGAGTGCTATTAAGGATGCAATTGAAAGGAAGTTGGATCAGGAACAACAATCCTTAGAATATGAATTCAGGCTTATAACCGCTCAGAAAGAAGCTGAAAAACAAATAATTGAGGCTCAGGGTAAAGCCGATGCAAACAGAATTTTAAGTGCCTCTTTAACTGATAAAATTCTTCAAGATAAAGGGATTGAAGCCACCTTAAGGTTGTCAGAATCAACAAACTCTAAAGTAGTGATTATAGGAAGTGGTAAAGACGGAATGCCTATTATACTAGGTAATAATTAAATAGGATAGTATCAATTTTAAAATAATATATCAGAGGGATAAAGCAAAAGATGTTTTATCCCTTTTTTTTATCCCGAACTATTTAAAGCATTGTTAAGAAGGTTTTAAATTTAAATAAATATTGTGTTGTATATCCTGATATTTACCAGGATTTAGCACTCTGAGGTCTCGGAGCCATTACCTTATGGTCAAACTTTAAACAAAGTAAATCTTATTTTGAAATGGTTTAAAGCCACAATATACCTTTACGGGTAAATGAAGGGATTTTCTACTGAATAAATTGGGTTTATCTTAGGGTGTCTGTATCTACAATATGAATCATGTTTCTTTTAACTGAACCTTTTTTAATAGCCCTGTAATTTTCATAACACTCGAGTACTGCTTCTATAATTTGCAAATCACTGGCTTTATTAATAAACCGATTGGAATAATTACATTCAGATAATAAATCATTCAACTCTTTTCTACTCATATCCAAAAAGCCCATCATTATTTCACGACTGTATTTTTGTTCCATCATTCCTCTCATTTTATCACCTTCTTTGAGTTTTTTCAATCGTTTTAGTTCCTTAGGTTTACTTCCTAACTTTTTATACCAAAAATCAATAGGACTAAAAACGGCACTTAAGCCTGAATTATAATTACTTCTTGCCCTACCAATCTCATAGGCCTGTGGTAATCCATCAATATGGATTCGACTATAGGAATCTTCAGGAACATTTTTGGCATCTACAACCAAAACTCCAATTAAATTATGTGACTTAATGGTTACTTCATCAATATTTAAAATCTTTTCATGAATGGCAATTTCCAATTCATTACCTTTTAATAAATCCCTTGTGATTTTAAGTTTAACAGATTGATATCCAATATAGGATATGAATATGGTATCATTGGCTTGCGCAGGAATCTCAAACTCTCCTTTGACATTTGTAATCGTACCACTGATTGTATTTAAATTCACAATGTGTGCACTTTGTAAGGGTTTTTTATCATTGTTACTAATAACCCTACCTTTTAATGTCACCTCTTGATTTTGAATAATGGAATCAGAAATTTTTGAAGTATTCTCTTGTGCAAACAAGCTAACACCAAGGCTTAATAAAAAAAAAGTAAGAATAATTTTTTGCATGGGGCAATGATACTAATAATAAAGCAAAATGCTATATAAAAAAATGTGAAAATTAGGCAGTCTATTTTTCCTAAGTTACTTAAGATAAATTGTCTTTCCGGTTTTGGCGCTTTTTTTGGCAGCTTCCAAAATTTCGACCACAATCATATTATTCTCCAAAGATGATAAATCAGTTTTTGACACTTCAATTTTTCCTCGAATAGCAGCTGCAAAATATGAGAAAGGGTTGTTGTAAGGATTTTTTCGGGGCTCAAGTTTAATAGTTTTTTCAGTTTTATCATTTTCAAGCCTAATTCTCATATTATTCGCAGTATCTGCAAATACGGCTCCAGTTTTGCCATAAACTTCCATATCTTTTCTACTATAAGGCCAATTCCAGGAGGCTTGAATAATTCCCTGAGTTTTGGGGTAATTCAAAATTATTGTGGCATCATCATCCACCTTTGCATAAATATTCGGTTTTATTTGTTTTGTAAAGGCCGTAACTGAATTTGGTTTTTGACCATTCATGAGCCAAGTAATCAGGTTGGAACCGTAACAACCAAAATCCATAATTGCTCCTCCACCGTTAAGCTTAGGGTCTGTTAACCAATCTAAAAATTCCTGATTAACTCCTATTTCTTTGGGACCCTGATGCCCATCTCTTACATTAATTTTAAACGGATCACCAATAGCCCCACTCTCAATTATTTTATGAGTTCTATGATTCGAGGCATACCAGGTTGTTTCATAATTCGTCATTAAAAGAACTTTATGTTTATCAACCAATGACTTCATTTTTTTTGCATGTTCGGTACTTACAGCCAATGGTTTTTCAACCATAATATGGATTCCCAATGGAGCAAATTTTTCTACAACTTCTAAGTGCTCATAAATACTTCCAAAGGCTGTTACTGCTTCCGGTTTCGTATGATTAATCATCTCATCCATAGAGTTAAATACCAAATCCATACTCAAGCCATACTGATTCATATATCTACCAGCCAGTTCCTTATTGGATTCAACGATACCGACAATTTCAATTTCATCAAAACCGCCTCCTAAAAGCCAATGAACATGAGAATGAGATAATCCAATAACACCCACTTTTAAAGGATTATTTTCTTGAGAGAAACTAGAAAAGTAAAAAAAGATAAAGAATAAAAGAAAATACTTTTTCACTGAAAATAAATTTAATGATTAGCAAATATAAAGAAAAAGAAAAATGATTTTCAATCATGTTCAAATTACAATATTCATACAAGATTAACGATAATATCTAAATTAATAAGATGATTACTATATTTTACACTGAAAAACATTTAATTATAAAATTAAAATTACAAAATATAAGAAAAAATATTATCTTGTATAAAAAATACTATTATGCCTCTTTATATGGATCGCCACGAAATGCCGGAAGGTGTTACTGCAGGACATGTTGCAGAAATGCATCAAGCTGATTTGAAAGTTGAACATAAATATGGTTGTAAAGGAATGACCTACTGGTGTGACGAGAATAGAAGAACTGCATTTTGTTTGATTGAAGCACCCAATGAAAGGGCTTTACTGGATATGCATAATGAAGCTCATGGCGACGTTCCTCACAGTATCATTGAGGTAAATGCTAACATTGTTGAATCATTTCTAGGTCGTATTGAAGATCCTGAAAGGTCCCAAAATACAGGATTAAATATTATTAACGATCCGGCATTTAGAATCGTTATGGTTATAGAGATAAAAAGACTTTCATTAAAACAAACATCCTCGAGAAATTTAAATTTGGCCCTTCATGATAATAATTTATTTATTGTTGACGCTATAGATAAATTTAAAGGAAGTATTGTGGATCAAAAATTAGATAATTTTTTAGTATCATTCGATTCAGTTACAAATGCAGTATTATGTTCTATTGAAATTCAATCAAATTTTAAACTGACCATACTTAATAACCTGGATTCTGTTATTAAATTAAATATTGGATTAAGTGCAGGTGTTCCAGTAACTAAAAAAGAAAATATTTTTGAAGACACAATAAAAATAGCTGAACGGTTATGCCATATTGCTGAAGGGGAAATTGTTATAACAACCGATGTCAAAGACCTGTATGAAAGTGAAAATCTTAATTTTTCAATAGATAATAAATTGGTAAAATCAATTCATTCCAATGATGAAATGTTTCTCCATATATTGATGGAATATACTGAAAGGGAATGGATAAATACATCCTTAAATGTTGATGATTTTTGTAGAGAATTGGGCTATAGTAAATCGCAATTGTACCGAAAAATGATTTCTATTACTGGTAAATCTCCTAATGCATTTATAAAGGAATATCGATTAAATATGGCTTTAAAATTATTAAATAAACAAATGGATAATATTTCTGA
>JAUXGV010000149.1 GCA_030621915.1 Flavobacteriaceae bacterium | reverse complement strand
TTTTTACTTAATCCCCATATTTTTAACGTGACCCTTTTATTTTGACTATTCTGTAATTTCAATAACATTCCCCTCCGGATCTAAAATCACACTTTCATAGTAACCATCACCTGTGGTCCTGGGTTCGCCTAGTACTGTATATCCGTGACTTCGAATCGATTCTGTTAATTGATTGACCTCTTCCTTTGATTCAACTGAAATAGCAAAATGGGTGAATCCTAGTTCGTCTTTTTAATTTTTAACTATTTTTGATAATCTGGTCGATGCATTATTTCATTTCGGGCACTGGAAGAAAAAGTGGTTCTGCTGTTATTTTAATGGAACATCACTGATTCTTGATTTCTATTCTTTTTTTGGATAAAAAAAGAAATAAAAAAATCTTCGCTGGCCAAGGTGATTGCTACGCACCATTCATTCTCATGCCTACATGCTATTTTTACCTACGTTGCTCTTCGGTAAACGCAATTCCGGCATTCCATTCATTATCACTGTACCCAGCCTAATCACCATAATATTCTTTCCCCATTAAACCCGCCTGACCGATCGGCGGCAGGTTCATAGTAGTACTGAAAAAGTTAAAAAAAAGTAGGAACTAAATCTTTTTTGGGCATTGAAGTACTTTTCATTTGAGATCAATGCAAAGAATTTAATATAAAATTCTTTCATCCCTTCTAAATCTGCAACCCAAATAGCTATATGTTCTATTTTAACCCGGATTATGTATTAGAACTTTGTGATGAGGCTTTAAACCATAATAAAATATGACTTTTTCGTATTTTTAGCGTAGCACCGCTACGGTTAAAATTCAAAAAGTAATAAAATGGTATATTTTGAAATGGTTTAAAGTTGTAATAAATTTTCTAATGCATAAAGCGGGTTTAAGCCTTAATTTTTAATTTTCCTTGGAACCTTTTCTTTCATCGTATCCAAGGAATAAATGGTCCATGCCAAAATAACTGCATTTTTCATCATGTCATTTTCGGGAACATATTCTAATACATCAAGATTAGTATGATGGGTTACTGTATTATAATCCAATTTATCTTGAATGAATTGAAAGGAAGGGATATTATAATAATCAAAGGTTTCGTGATCTGTTGAAAGGGTATTCTCAATAGTAATGGAGGTAGTATTTAAATTACTAACAGGGCTAAAAATGTCTTCAAAAACAGGTCTTGCTAATTCATTGTTTTGAAGATAAATACCTCTTATGGCTCCGGCACCATTGTCTAAATTTAAATAGGCCGATACTTTTTTTGATGCTGCATTTGGTTTCTCATGAAGCTTTCCAAAATGTTTTTCGGCATAGGCAGCTGATCCTAAAAAAGCTTGTTCCTCGCCACCCCAAAGACCCACTTTAATCGTTCTTTTTGGCTGGTAACCAATTCGTTTAAGTATCCTTAAAGCTTCCACTAAAACAATACAACTTGCTCCATTGTCTGTAGCACCGGTTCCTGAATGCCAGGAATCAAAGTGAGCTCCAATAATAATTTCTTCTGTCTTTAGTTTGGGGTCATTTCCTGATAGTTGCCCAATGATATTTACATTATTTCCTGAATCGTGATAAAAATCTGTCTCTAAATTTAATCTTAGACTTGGGGTTATATTTTGTTTAAGCATTCTATACAATCTCCCAAAATGCTCAGGCATTATGGTAAAATAAGGCAAGGGTTTAAAATCATCTTTTTTGTAATAGTAAGTTCCATCAGGGTGTAAGACTCCTAAATACATAGGCCGTGTTTTCAATACCGCCAATGCACCTTCTCCTTCAACAAACTTAAGGAATTCTTCATCCGATTTATCTCCAATTTTCCATGATTCAAACAATTCAGGAAGAGGTGTAACTTTTACATTTGTTTTTAATTGATCCTTCATTTTTTTCAATTCCTTTTCGTCATACCTAAAATAAATAGACTCTTCTAAGGATTTCTTTTTAGGTTCTTTACCCAAAAGAATAATTTTACCTTTTAATTTTCCTGAGAATTCATCCCGTACTTTCTCCATATCTCTGAAACTCGTAATGTTAACAATTTCTCCGCTAATTATTCCATCTGTACTTCTTGCCATCGCCAAGGGATAAGCTGAGATATGCATATAATTTGGAGCAATCATTTCTACATTAAAACTATTGATGTCCCAACCTCTACAATCGGAGCAGTAATTTTCAAAATGGACATTTTGAAGCCCAATTTGTTTCATTTGACTTGAAATCCACTTTGCAGCTTCAAAATATTCATTGCTTCCGGTGAGACGTTGCCCATATACATCTGACAATTGTTTTAACATGGTCATTGCCTCTGAATTTTTGAACCCTTCATTACGGATTTTTGATAAAACAATGGCTTCATCAGTTACTTGGGAATAACTATTCAGGGAAATTCCTATTAACAGAACTAGTGAAATAATTTTTTTCATATTTATTGGGTATATAATTGGTTAAATGTAATTGAAACTCTCAATATTTCAAAAATAAATGATATAAATTCAGTTGATTAAGTGTTTAGGTAACCTCTATTAATTCATTCACATTAAAATTTTCAGCGGTTTTTCAAGACAATAAAAGTTTTTGAAGCCCTATCGGGATAATGCGAAAAAATTTGAAGATGTATTGGGAAACCGCTGAAAACCTTTTAGGAACGAAGATAGTAAACAATCTACTTCGTTAATTTTATTTTGAAATAGTTACGGCTATTCCAAAAAAAATATGCCTCGTGTATTATTCACTATCTTCTTTTTTTAAAAGAAATGAATTAATAGAGGTTGCCTTTAGCTGAACAATTTGAAAATTCCTAAAACACCTACACCAATAATACTTATAATGCTAATCCATAAAATAAGATCGTAGATCAGATTGGGTTTGAACGATGGATCTAATCGTTTATATCTAAAATAGATGGCCGCAAAGACAACGAGAAATAATAAAAACGAGCCTACGATTCCTCCAGTGATAATCATCAACACAGGTAGTTGAATAAAAACAAATAGCAGGGCCCAAAGAAATGGAATGACCCAGGCAAGAATGGCAATTGTTAATTTGCGACTTTTATAATCTCTAAAATTGATCCAGCCTATTTGTCCGAAAATATCTGAAACCTGTCTGGTCCAGGCAGCCAAAGCGGCAAAAAGTGTTGAGAACAAGGTAATAAATGCGCCAAACAGAAAAACCGATTTTGCTTGAGGCCCCAGAGATTCCGTATACATATTCGACAATGTTTCAATCATTTCAAAACCTTGAGGTACAATTCCCTGACTGTTTAAAACGGCCGCTCCCAGTAGATAAAATGCGGCAGTCACAGAAGTATAAACAATCAGGGCAATCACTGCATCCAGTTGCATGACCCGAATCCAACCTTGAGCCCTCTTTTTCCATGCTTCCGATCCATCATTTTTGCCAGAATAAGCAGCATATCCTTTTTCCAAACACCAATAATTATAGTGTATAATCTCATCGCCCCCTACACCGGTAATTCCGAAAGCTCCGAAGGCAACAGCAAGAGCCGTTTTTGGCAAATCAAATTGCATTCCTGTCCAAATATTTTCCCATGTAATGTGATAGGGTGTATATTTCAGAAAATAAAGCGATGCAAAAGTGAAAATGGTAAAGAGCATGATCAAGATCAAAGATACTTTTTCGATATGACTATAATAACCCCTAAAAATCATCAAAGCAACAATGATGGCAATAATAAAACAAAAGGCTGTCACACTTAAACCAGGAGCTACCATATTCAGTATAATGGCAATACCTCCAACAATACCACCCACTTGAAGCAGTTTGATCATCATAACAATTAAATTGGTCCACACTGTCCATTTTGCTTTTCCAAATGAAGGGCCTGGTAAGGTATTAAATGCTTGCATGGCCGTTTCTCCTGTAAGTATGGTATGCTTCCCAAATTCCAGTTGTACGGCAACTTTTACAAGACAGCCAACTAAGATAACCCAAAAAGTAACAAATCCAGCTTGAGCTCCCAGTGTAGTTGTAGCTATCAATTCTCCTGATCCTACAATGGATGCAGAAAGTACAAAACTGGGACCAAGAAATTTGAATCGCCCTTTTAAGGTCGTTGGTGCTTCTTTTATTTTGTCAGGAGATAATACGTAAGGGTCTGCTGAAGTTTGCGCAAGGGTTGATTCGTTCATCTTTCCAAATGTAACACAAATAAAGCTATTTTAAAATATCCAACTTATTCAAACCCGCTAACACCATAAAGAAAGCAGACCAATATGTTGGCAGTTAGTTATTTTATGTTGATCAAATTAAATGTGAAAATCCAATAACATTAAAAATTGAAAATTATCAAGATCCTGTTTCAATTGTGGATCATACAGATTTAATATAAAGCCATTTTTCTATTTAAAATTTAGACTATCTTTGAGTTAAATCAAAATCATTTGTCATGAAAACTTCCTTGATAAAACTAATTACACTATGTTTTGTACCTCTTTTATTCAGTTGCGGGCCTTCAGTTACGGTTACCGATGCTTGGAAAGCTCCCAATGTGAGTGAAACTACTGACGATAAATTTTTGGTCATGGCACGACTTGATGATATGACTGGAAGACAAAGATTTGAAGATGAAATTGCAAATGCCATGCGTGATAGAGGAATTGATGCCGTTGAAAGTTATAAAAAATATCCCGAACTCAATTTGAATTCAGAATTATCTAATGGCGAGTTAAATAACCTTGTTGAAACCTTTAGAAAGGATGGAATTGAAGGAATTGTATTAACTGTTTTAAAGGATATTAAAACAGAAATTAGAACGACTCAAACTGGTGGGTACTATCCATCAATGTATGGAGGATATGGTGGTTTTGGTGGCTATTATGGTAGGTATTATTCTCCTTATGGTATGGGTGGGCATTATGTGTCAGGGAGCCAAAGAACATATAATTCTGACACATATAAATTGGAAACTGTTGTATATGAGTTAAAAAGGGAGCCCAATAAACAATTGGTGGCTGTTGTTTCTGTAAACATTACCAATCCGAAATCAGCAAATGAAGTCGCCCCAAAATATGCTGATAAGGTCTTGTCTCAATTTGAATAGGAATCAATTTGAATATTTCTGTTAGAAGAAAATATTTTTAGATATCATTTGTTAATTTTAAAATATTTCATGTCTTGGCCCCAACTAATCGCCTAAGTAGTGCTTGGCCGGAAATATCCAAAAATCTAAATCGTTTCTTTTTGCAATCTCTTCACTTTTTTATAATCGCCTGATACTATGGCATCACCTTATATAAAAAAGAAAAAAATCTAATCAAAAATAATTCGATTTCTAAAATTATGCCTATTTCCGACCAAGCACTAAGGGGTTGTAATGAAATAACCTAACCGTTCTTACTGGTTCTTTTGCACGCTAACTTCGTTAAAAAGCCTCGTTGTAGCTATGGCTATAGCTATGTTTTTTGCCTTGTTAGCGCACAAAATAACTTCGTCAGTTCTAGTCATATTATTTCTTCACAACCCCTAAGTACGATTTTTTTTTTGTGATTGTGATTATGACATCAATTATAAGGTAGAAATGATTATCTTTCAAAAAATTAAAAAAAACAACCCTTGAAAAAAAGAACGACACTTACGGTAATTTTGATCTTAACTTTTCTAGTAATTTCAAACACAGCAACAGCCCAAGAGAATCAGAAAATTCACGAACACACACATCATTCCAATGAGCATGCTCATAATGACGTAGCTGATAATCACGATCATGAACATACTCAGTCGGATCAAATTACCACCATGGCTAAACTGGTAACAGGCCAGGGAGAATTCATTTTTTCCTGGGATCAGAAATTAACTGCTGCTTTCCCCAAAGATGCATATGAATTTGAACCGGGAATGCATGGAGGCTTTAATGAAGATCCTGAAACAGGAATTGTTTATACCGGAATTCCGGGATACGGCCTATGTTCAATCAGCGCTGATCTAATGACATGGTCAACCTTAGGAACTGATGAAAGATTAAAAGATAATATTCACGGAATTACTTTCTTTATTCACAAAGGAGTGAAACACCTAGCTGTGGCACAAGAAGGTAAAAGAGTACTCGTCTTAACTCTGGATGGAAAAATTGTTAGTGAAATATTAAAACCTATCGGAGCTGAATTCAAGTTTGCCACTACCAATGAATTCTTTTCATCTGAAGACAGTAACTTTGGTGTTACAGATGTTACTTATTTGAAGGGAACCATCTATGTGGCTCATGGTTATTCCCAGGGAGATTTCGTAATGACGATAAAAGAAAAAGGTGGTGTTTGGAGTTGGGGTAATCTTGCCTGGGGAGGAAAGGGAGATAATCCCGGTCAGTTTCAAACAGCTCATGGTATTTATACCCATGATGATCATATACTTGTTGCCAATCGTGCTGCAGGTCAGGTTGTGAAATTCACTAAGAAGGGTAAGTTTGTCGAAACCTTTAATGATATCCCGAAAGGCAGCCTTGTCTGTAATGTTTCCTATAAATCAGAGCATTTCTTTATGAATGCATTAAGTGCCATTGGAGATCAAAAATCTGCACCCATTTATGTACATACGGGTGATAAACTCGTATCAACCGTAATTCCCGGCGATTTGGATATTCCGATTTTAACCAATATTCATCAGGTTTGGCCTCATATTGTTGAAGGTGCTAATGGATCCAAACAGTTATATTTATTGGTGCATGGATGGAATAAAGGTAAATTTGCCGTCCTAAAACTAGAAAAATAAGAGAACCCATCTCACTTTAATTTACAAGTCTTCTAACCAAAAAAGGACTAAGATTTAAAATATAATTGTAATGAGACTATTTTAGATTAAAACCACATTCCCAATTTTAAACTTGCCCAAGCACCAAATTCATTTGTATCAACACTCTCCATTAATATAGCTGGACCAACATCAATTCCGAAATTGAACCTTTTACTTCCAAAATAACTCATCCCAATGGGCAAATACAATATAACATCATGATTGTTTTCACTCCAAGAAATACCAGAAATCTTGGTTACGCTCATTCCAGTAGCGAACATCATTTTGTTTTGTTTTATTGAAAAGGGATAAATTTTTATTCCCAATCCAAAACCGGGATAACCAATACCAACTTCTGCAGTTATTGTTTTTGAAAGAACTCTTCCATATGTTATTCCAATAAATCCTGTAGTACCAAAAAAACTAACTGATACAGCATTCTTCCTTATTCCATCAAGTCCATTTCCGTTTTCTTGACAATAAAAGATCATTGAACTTAATAAACACATGAAAGCTAAAACATTCTTTTTGGAAGGTCTCATTTTACAAATTGATTTGGGGCAGATTTATAATTGATTTTCACTCAATATTTTTAAAATATTCTAAAAATCGAGTTTTTTCACTTCCTGTTAAATATTTTTTGGCTAATGGGATAACTGCATTTGGACCTTTATCAATCCATTTTTTTAAATTTTCGTGATCACCATTTGCTTCCATAGCTAGCCATACACCAACAATTAAAGCTCCCCATTTCTCTTTCATACCTCCTCTAGAAAGATTT
>JAUXGV010000036.1 GCA_030621915.1 Flavobacteriaceae bacterium | reverse complement strand
AGAACCGAATTTGCCGATGTTGAAACAGCAACAAGAATCCAGGCAGTCAACCAGGAAATCATGATGCGTTATGAGCAGAATAAGGTCTATATCCAGCATGGTGTACGAGCCGACAGCGCATTTTTTAAGGTATTCGATTATGAATTTGTTCAAGGAGATCCTGATACGGCACTAAATGAAGAGAATTCTCTAGTGCTTACAGAAGAATCTGCGAAAAAACTTTTTGGTGATAAAAATGCCTTTGGTGAAATTGTAAATTATGACAATAGACAGGATTATATTGTCAAAGGGATCGTCAAAGAACCTGAAGGACATGCCCATTTTGAATTTGATATGTTTCTGGCTCGAAATGATATTCGGCAGATTTGGATGAGTAATAGTTTTAATACCTATGTCAAGTTAAAAGAGGGAGTCGATGTCGAGACCTTTAAAACTGAAATGGAAAGTAACTTCATGAAAAAAATTGAACCCGATGTAGAGGCATTTTTGAAAATTACTGTTGAAGAGTTTTTAGAACAGGGGAATGAATTTGAATATCAGTTACAGACTCTTAAAGAAATCCATTTATACTCCCATAAGGATTGGGAAATCAGACAAAATGGAAACATCATTTATATTTATGTTTTTATAGGAATTGCCTTATTGGTTATTTTAATAGCCGGGATCAATTTTATGAATCTATCGACAGCAAGATCCGGCAAAAGAGCCAAGGAGGTTGGTGTTAGAAAAGTTTCCGGTGCTTCCAGAAAAATGTTGATTGTTCAGTTTTTGACAGAATCGATCATCCAGAGTTTTATCGCCCTGTTTATCGCTTTCGTATTGGTTGAATTATTTTTGCCTGGCTTTAACAATGTGATGGAAACCGATTTGAGCCTGTTTAACAATCATTTAAATCAAACCATTCTTTTTGCTTTATTGATCACCCTTATTTACGGCTTGTTTGCAGGAAGTTATCCGGCATTTTTCCTATCAGCATTTGAGCCCATATCTGTTTTAAAAGGAGATTTGACGAAAACTAAAAGTGGTACCCTATTGAGGAAATCATTGGTTATCGTTCAATTTACGGCTTCGTCAATTCTGATTATTGGAATGATTATCATCTTTACGCAAATATCTTTTTTACACAATAAGGATATAGGATTTGAAGGAGATCAAGTGATCGTTGTACCACTTCAAACTGATAAGATGCAGCAAAATTTTAGAACCTATAAAGATATTTTTCTTAAAAACAGCCATGTACTTAGCGTAACAAGATCTTCATATTTGCCGGGAGACAATCCGAACCAGAATATGTATGTGTTAGAAGGAACCAAAGAACAATTGCCGTTGTGGAATTTAGAAGTTGACTATGACTTTTTTGAAACCCTGAATATTGACCTATTAGAAGGCCGTGAATTTAATAAAGAAATGGAAGCGGATTCCATACCTTATTTTATTGTCAATCAGGCTGCTGTAAATAATTTGAATATAGAAAATGCTGTTGGTAGAAGAATGGGAACTTTTATCAATCAACAGGGAGATATGGCCTTTGGAAATATTATAGGAGTGGTGGAGGATTTCCATATTGAAGGATTTGATCAGCCTATTAGACCTATGGTTTTAACTATCAGCGATAATACATGGTTTGCTTCACTTAAAATTTCATCTGATAATATGGCAGCAACCATTAATTATATAGAGGAAGAATGGAATAAATTGGAACCATCACATCCATTTAGATATCAATTTCTGGATGAAAAATTTGGAGCCTTGCTCAAACAACAAGAAAATTTTGGTACTATGTTTTTATTCCTGACGATTCTTGCCATTATTATTTCTGCTATGGGCTTATACGGTTTGGCCTCTTATACGGCTGAACAACGTACTAAGGAGATAGGTGTTAGGAAAGTGATGGGCGCATCAGTAGGCCAAATTATGAAAATGTTAAGTAAAGATTTTATAAAATTAGTACTCATTGCAAATGTCTTTGCCTGGCCAATTTCCTTTTTGTTGGCTAAGAACTGGTTGACAAACTTTTCATATCAAATTGATATGCCCATATTACCTTATGTATTTGCAACGATGCTGGCTGTATTTATTGCCCTGATTACTGTAAGTTCACAGGCCTATTATGCGGCCAATTCAGATCCGGTAGATGCACTCAAATATGAATAATATAACCTGAATTAATTTTGAAAAGGCTCGAGAGAAATCACGAGCCTTTTTTTATTTATGTTCTAAAAATTACTGTTTTACCTCAATTTCTTTATAGTTGAACAAATAATCAATATCCATTTCATGGACTTTACCTAATTTTTCCAGGGCTTTCATATCGAGGTCATTTTTATTGCCGATTACTGAAATTGAATAATTTTGACTTGCCACATTCTCCTTAAAGAAATTCTTCATATCCTCCATGGTCATCGCTTGAATCTCATTATACATTTCTTCCCTATTGTCGTAATCAATACCTCTTTTTAACAAGCTTTCATAATTCCAAAATATATTGGATTTCGTAATACGCTGTGCCGCAATTTTCTTAAGTGTAGCTTCCTTAGCTTCGTTAAATTGATTTTCTGCCTCCGGCATATCATTCATCAGAGAGGTCATGGCGTCAACAGCTTGTGGTAATTTATTAGCCTGAGTTCCAATATAAGCAAGCATCAGGTCATCTTTATTTTTATCACTATTAGATTGATACGCTGTTCCTACGGCATAAGCTAAAGATTTTGATTCTCGAATATCTTGAAATACGATTTGATTAAAATAGGAATTGAAAACACTAGCATAAGCCATTTTCTCAGTATTAAATTGATCGCCTTTGGCAATAAAGTACATTTCTGCCTGAACCATGTCGTAATCGACGAAATATACATTGTCACCCGTTTCCAATTGTTTGTATTTTTGAGCCGGAGGATAATCTTTTAATTCTGAAGGCACCTGATGATGTGTGTCAAGGGCTGCAATGGCTTCTTTATGATTTTTCCCATAATAAAAGATTCGGTGTTTATAATTGTTCAGATCTTTTATAATTTCTATCAATTCAGCGGTATTCATATTTTTTAGCTCGTCGACATTATAGATGTTTCTCAGTCTTGAGTTTTCTCCGAATTGGGCATAACTGTTCAAGCCGTTTCTAAGAATATTCCCCTTTTGAGTTTTACCATCTTCCCGGGCTTTTAAAATACTTTCCACATATTTATCATAGGCTTCCTGATCTACTGTAACATTGTCCAATAAATGCTCGAGCAATTCCAGTCCAGGGGCTAAATTTTCTTGTAAACCCGAAATGGACACATAAGAACGCTCAGCGCCAGTATTAACACTGTAGTCGATACCCAGTTTATAAAATTCCTTTTTTAGTTCTTCAGCAGAATATTTGTCGGTCCCTAAATACTCTAGATACCCAACTGCAAGGGTCAATTTTTTGTCATTGTCCTTGCCCATATCAAAGATCACATTTAAATTAAAAAGATCATTGTTTTTGTTCTTGATATGGGATACTTCAATGCCATTTTTCAATTGATCTTTTTGAATTTCATTTTTATAATCTACAAATAGGGGTTGTAATTCTTCCGATTCAATTTGATTAAATGCCTGTACATATTCAGATTGTTCTCTGTTTATCTTCACAGGTGTGATGCCCGGATTTTTAACTTTAATCACATTTTTATCTTCACCTTGCCTTTTGTAGACTACAACATAATTTTCCTTAAAAAATTCCTTAGCATAAGCCACTAGCTCTTCTTTGGATATTTTTCTTAAATCCTCTAAAAAGGCTACTTTATGATCCCAGTCTTGTCTGTGAATAAATGCATTATAATAGGCTGATGCCAAAGCAGAGGTGTTTTCAAATTGTCTTGTTTGTCTTAATTTTAGATCGTTGATTACCGCCTCGATCATTTCCTCATCAAATTCACCATTTTTTAATTTTGTAATTTGATCCAGCATCAAATCCTTAACTTCATCCAGAGATTGGTTGGCCTTAGGAGTGCCACTTAATGTTATCAAGCCATAATCATTGTAAAATGCTGGTTGTGTATAGGCATTCTGAACCAATTGTTTTTGATTTAAATTTAAATCGAATAAGCCTGCCCTTCCATTCATCAAAAGCATTTCCAATACGGTTAAAACTTTTTCTTCCTCTGTTCCAATTCCCTGAGTTCGATAAGAAACGGAAACACTTTCGTTATTCGGGCCAAACACTTCTCTTTTCACAATTCCGTTAAGAGGGGCTTCCTTTGGCAATTCAGGATGATTCACTTCTTTTCTCTCCATTTTACCAAAAGTTTCATCAACCAATTGAATGGTTCGGTCAAATTCTAAATCCCCAACCAAGACAACCGCAATATTATTTGGAACATAATATTTATTGAAATAATTATTTATTTCAACCATTGATGGGTTTTTTAAATGTTCACTTTTACCCAATGTAGTTTGTTGCCCATAAGGATGCGTAGGAAATAATCCATCCATCTTGGCATAGTGTGCTTTTCTACCATCACTATCTTGTCCGCGATTAAACTCTTCATATACGGCCTCCAATTCTGTATGGAATAAGCGTAAAACCAATTGATTAAATTTATCACTTTCTAATTCCAAGAATTTACTCAATTCGTTGGCTGGAATTTTATTATGATATACTGTCTCTTCATACCAAGTGTGAGCATTGGTACCTGTAGCACCAAGCGAAGTAACCATGTTGTCGTATTCACTTGCTATCGAATATTCAGAAGCTCTATAAGAAATGCTATCAATTGCACGATATAATAAGTCTTTTTTGACCGAATCCGTTTCAGCTTTATGTTGTTCGTATAAATCTGATATTTGGGCTATCATCTTTGACTCTGATTCCCAATCCGCTGTTCCAAATTCATCTGTACCCTTGAATAGCATATGTTCTAAATAATGGGCCAAGCCTGTACTTTCATTGGGATCATAATTCGATCCTGCACGTACAGCAATATATGTTTGAATTCTAGGTTCGTCATTATTCTGACTTAGATAAACTTTTAATCCGTTATCTAGCGTATAAAGTCTTAATCCAGTTGGGTCATTATTGACAGTTTCATATTTGTATCCATTGGCATCAGTATGATTTTCAGTAGTATATCCATTGGCATTGTCACCTGATTGACAGCTTATAAAGACAATTGTGGTCAATATAAGAAATAATAAATTAATTTTTTTCATTGAATTTTATTTAATTAGTTAAGTAAAAAAAACCTACTCAAATATATGCAAGAGTAGGTTTTATATAAAATTTGTTACCTTCTATTATGATAACTTTAACAGTTTGTTGTTGTTATTTTATCCTAAAACTTCGACTACTTTGATCCCTATTTCAGCAGGAGATTCAACAACCTGAATTCCATTTTCTCTTAAAATATCCATTTTAGCCTGTGCTGTATCGTCTTTACCACCAACAATGGCACCCGCATGTCCCATGGTTCTTCCCGCAGGAGCCGTTTGACCTGCAATAAAACCTACAACGGGTTTGCGATTACCATCAGCCTTGATCCAACGAGCAGCATCGGCTTCTAATTGTCCTCCAATTTCACCAATCATAACAATCACTTCAGTATCATCATCATTCATTAACAATTCTACCGCTTCTTTTGTGGTTGTGCCTATAATTGGATCTCCACCAATCCCAATAGCAGTTGTTATTCCTAAGCCTTGTCTAACAACTTGATCAGCTGCTTCGTAAGTCAAAGTTCCAGATTTTGAAACAATTCCAACTTTTCCTTTTTTAAATACAAATCCTGGCATGATCCCAACTTTTGCTTCTCCAGGAGTGATTACTCCAGGGCAATTTGGGCCGATCAAACGACAATCCAATTTATCAATATATGCTTTTACTTTTACCATATCCGCTGTGGGAATCCCCTCTGTAATACATATGATTACTTTGATTCCTGCTTCCGCAGATTCCATAATAGCATCGGCAGCAAATGCCGGTGGTACAAATATGATAGATGTATCTGCTCCAACTTCTTTAACTGCAGTAGACACTGTATTAAAAACAGGTTTGTCCAAATGAGTTTGTCCGCCTTTACCGGGTGTAACTCCACCCACTACATTTGATCCATATTCAATCATTTGTGAAGCATGAAATGTACCTTCACTTCCTGTAAATCCCTGGACTATTATTTTCGAATCTTTGTTTACTAAAACACTCATTTTATATATTTTTTGAGATTATTCAATTGATTAACAAAAGTAAATTATTGAATCTTATTTTTTGCAGAATTATTTTATTTTTTTCATCAATTCGGGTAACTTTTTTATAGCAACCAACTGTCTTTGTCTGTCCCTGAGTTCGGATACAGGAACACCCCAATAAACTTTGCCTCCTTCAATGGATTTGGACACACCGGATTGTGCCATCAATACTGCTTTTTTACCAATGGTAATTCCGCTTACAATTCCACACTGTCCCCAAATGGTTACTTCATCTTCAATGATGGTACAACCTGCAATTGCCGTAAGTGAAGCAATTAAGCATTTTTTACCAATGACTGTGTCATGGGCAATTTGTATTAAATTGTCAAGTTTTGTTCCTTCCCCAATAATGGTGTCTCCTGTTACTCCTTTGTCAATAGTGCAATTTGCTCCAATATCCACGTTGTCCTTAACGACCACCCTTCCAACAGAAATTAGTTTATCAAATCCTTCAGAGCGATTTTTATAATAAAAAGCATCTGCTCCTAAAACGGTACCCGAATGTATAGTTACATGATCTCCTATGATGCAATTGTCATAGATAGTAACATTTGGATGGATTAAACAATTATTGCCGATTTTTACGTGATTTCCAATAAATACATTGGGTTGAATAATAGTATTCTTTCCAATTGTGGAGGAATCTGAAATGCTTTTAGAGGCTTGTTCAAAGGGTTTGAAATGATTGGATATTTTATTAAAATCCCTATACGGATCATCAGAAATAAGCAAAGCTTTTCCCTCCGGGCAGTCAACTTTTTTATTGATTAAAATAACGGATGCAGCCGAATTTAATGCCTTGTCATAATATTTGGGATGGTCAACAAATACAAGTTCACCTTTTTCAACAATGTGAATTTCATTGATACCATTAATAAAGAAATTATCATCTCCAACATATTCTGTTTCTGTAAGTTGGGCTAATTCTTTTAAAGTATAAGCTCTGGGAAATTTCATTTATAATTTGAGTTATTGGTGATTAAGAATTAATTTATATTTTAGGCTCACCTATAATTTTATTCCTTAACTCTTTCCATGTATGTGCCTTTTTCAGTTTCAATTTTCACCTTATCACCTTCATTGATAAATAAAGGTACATTAACTCGGGCACCGGTTTCCACAGTAGCCGGTTTTGTTGCATTTGTAGCAGTATTACCTTTTACACCGGGTTCAGTATCTGTAATTTCAAGAATTACATGGGCAGGCAGATCAACGGCCAGAGGTAATTCATCAGAAGTTCTAATAATAATGGTAACTATTTCTCCTTCCTTCAATAATTCAGGTGCGTCTAAAGCTTCTTTTTGTAAAGTAATCTGATTGTAATCATCGGTATTCATAAAGTGATAGGTGTCGCCTTCAGGATATAAATATTGATATTTGCGTGTTTCAACTCTTACTTCTTCAATTTTATGACCCGCTGAAAAAGTATTATCTATAACTTTACCATTGGTTAAACTTTTTAATTTTGTTCTTACAAAAGCAGGTCCCTTCCCGGGTTTAACATGCTGAAATTCAATCACTTTATAAGTGTCATTATTATAAACAATACAAAGTCCTTTTTTAATATCTGATGTGCTTGCCATTTTTAAATTTTCTATATATTTAATAATTACTGCTATAACCTTTCATAATACCTCGTTGGGAATTTTTTATAAATTCTAAAATCTCATCCCTTTCAGGTGTAGCATCCAATTCAGCTTCTAATATTCTGGAAGCCTGTGTTGTATTATTATTTTGCTGAAATAATATTCTATAAATATTTTGAATTTCATTGATTTTACCGGTATCAAATCCTCTGCGTCGTAATCCTATCGAATTGATTCCAATATATGATAAGGGTTCTTTTGCTGCTTTTACATAGGGTGGTACGTCTTTTCTTACTAGGGAACCACCAGAAATCATAGCGTGCTTACCAATATGGATAAATTGATGAACCCCTGCTAAACCACCAACAATGGCATATTCTCCAATTTCTACATGACCTGCTAAAGTAACAGCATTGACTAAAATCACATTATTTTTTATGATACAATCATGTGCTACATGCGCAGTAGCCATGATCAAACAATGATCACCAATTTCAGTTTTACCATAGGCTTTGGTTCCTCTATTGATGGTGACACATTCTCTTATGGTAACTTCGTTTCCAATAACAGTCAAAGAATCTTCATCTTCAAATTTTAAATCTTGTGGAATTGCAGAAATAACAGCCCCTGGAAAAATTCTACAATTTTTACCAATCCGAGCTCCTTCCATAATGGTCACGCTTGAACCAATCCATGTTCCTGAACCAATTTTTACATTATTATGAATGGTTGTAAATGGTTCAATAACCACATTAGTGGCTATTTTTGCTCCTGGGTGAATATATGCTAGCGGTTGATTCATTTAATTTGTTTAAATTGATTATTTATACGCCTGGTTTCCTTGCAATTTGCGCCATTAATTCAGCTTCCACAACCAGTTTGTTATTGGCATAACCATATGACTGCATATGGCAAATACCTCTTCTGATGGGACCAACCAATTCAGCTTTAAAAATTAAGGTGTCACCTGGTAAAACTTTTTGTTTGAACTTAACATTATTCATTTTCATGAAATAAGTCAAATAATTTTCAGGATCGGGAACGGTACTAAGAACTAAAATCCCACCGCATTGTGCCATAGCTTCAACCTGTAAAACACCAGGCATTACCGGAGCACCAGGAAAATGGCCAATGAAATATGATTCATTCATGGTTACATTTTTCATTCCAACTACATGAGAATCAGATAATTCTAAAATTCTATCGATGAATAAGAAAGGAGGGCGATGTGGTAAAATACTCATGATTTTCTCAATGTCCATCAAAGGTGGAAGACTTAAGTCATAATGGGGTACCTTATTTCTTTTCTCAATTTTAATGATTTTCATTAATTTTTTAGCAAATTGAGTATTGATTTTATGACCGGGTTTGGTAGCAATAATTTTCCCCCTAATTTTTGTTCCAACCAATGCCAAATCACCGATGACATCTAATAACTTATGCCGAGCAGCTTCATTTGCCCAATGCAAAGTTAAATTGTCTAAAATTCCATTAGGTTTAACCGTAATAGAATCCTTTTTAAATGCCTTGCTAAGTCTTTTCATAGACTCTTCAGATAATTCTCGATCAACATAAACAATGGCATTATTTAAATCTCCGCCTTTGATTAAATTATTTTCCAACAGCATTTCAATCTCATGTAAAAAACTGAAAGTCCTAGCTGCAGCAATTTCTTCTTTAAAATCACTGATATTATTCAAGGTTGCATTTTGGGTTCCCAATATTTTAGTACCGAAATCAATGATACTGGTAATTTCATATTTATCAGAAGGCATGATCATTATTTCGCTTCCTGTTTCCTCATCTTTAAATGAAATAATATCTTTTACTTCATAAATCTCTCTGTCCACACCTTGATCGATGATAACCGATTTTTCAAGGGCTTCAACAAAAAATTTAGATGAACCGTCTAATATAGGTGGTTCAGGAGAATCCATTTCTATGGTGATATTATCCAGATCACAACCCACAATCGCAGCTAATACATGTTCTGAAGTATTGATTATAACGCCATTTTTTTCTAAATTAGTCCCTCGCTGAGTATCAGTAACATAATTGGCATGAGCCTCAATAGACGGTTCGCCTTCCAAATCAGTTCTAACAAATGTAAAGCCTGAATTTTCAACTGCTGGTTTAAACGTTAGTTTTACTTGTTTACCAGTATGTAAGCCAACTCCTTCTAATGAAATTTCGTTTTGTATAGTTTTTTGCTTGATACTCATTGTTTTATTTCTTTGTTGACAATTATTTTTCTAAATCGTTTAAACGTTTAACTATTTTCGGCAGGTTTTTAAAGTGAACATAGGATTTATTATAATCCGAATAGCCTAAGGCCGGACTACCCTGAACAACTTCATTGTCTTTTAGTGTTCGACCAATTCCTGATTGCGCTTGAATTTTCACATTGTCACCAATGGTAATATGGCCAACAATTCCAACCTGGCCGCCAATCTGACAATTTTTACCAATTTTAGTTGAACCTGCAATACCCGTTTGAGCGGCAATAACAGTATTTTCACCAATCTCAACATTGTGAGCTATTTGAATTTGATTATCAAGTTTCACTCCCTTTCGAATCACTGTAGATCCTAAAGTAGCTCTATCAATAGTTGTTGCCGAGCCAATATCAACATAATCTTCAATAATTACATTTCCAATTTGAGGAATTTTATTATAGACTCCATTTTCGTCTGGTACGAACCCAAACCCATCTCCTCCAATAATAACACCTGAATGAATAGTACAATTGTTTCCAATTTTCGATTCCGAATAAATTTTTGAACCTGCAAATAATGTGGTGTTATCCCCAATAATTACATTGTCTCCAATAAACACATTGGGATAAATTTTTACTCCTTCTCCAATAATGGCATTTTCTCCTATATAGGAAAAGGAACCTAAATAAATATTTTCCCCAATTTGAGCACTTGAATGAATAAAGCTGGGCTGTTCAATTCCTGATTTATCCAATTTTACCTGATTGTAAAACTCTAATAATTTTGAAAATGCCTTATAAGCATCATCAACTTTTATTAAGGTAGTTTCAATGGTTGAGTCAGGGGTAAAACTCTTATTTACAATTGCTATAGAAGCTTTGGTTGTATATAAAAAAGATTGATATTTTGGATTTGATAAAAACGTTAAAGAACCTTTTTCCCCTTCCTCGATTTTGGAAAGTTTAAAAACTTCTTCATTGGGATTACCTTCAATTTCTCCATCGAGAATATCTGAGATTTGTGTGGCAGTGAATTTCATTGGTGCAAAAATACTAAAAATTAATAATCATACTAATTTTAAAGGAACTTAGGATAACAAATAAAGTATTTAGTCACCGAATTTGACAATGCCTGTATGCTTAAATTATCAGAAGCCTTTACAATGTCAGTAATACTACCATCTTTATTTAAAATATTAATTTTCTCATTAATAGCATTGTAAGCTTGATTTTTTACAGAACCATTAAATACGAAATAGGGTAATTGTTCCTCATTAAGATCTAAATTTTGGATTATTTTATTTTTAATATTCTCTATGTAATTTTCTGAAATCTTTTCATTGAATAATTCTACTTTTGGTAATTTCCTTTCAATGATACATTTGCAAAGTGAAGATAAAATAAAATCATTATGTGAACACCAATTCTTTAAGGCCGCAATGATATCAAAGTCATCTAACTTTGAAAAAACATGTAAACTTTCATCATCAAATTCTTCACTGACAATATCAGATTTTAGGAAAAAATTTAGAGAATAGCTGGCTTGTAATTTTTCACCGTTTTGTGTTAACTCTTTCGCTCGTTTCAATATTTTGACCAAGATATTTTCAGCAGCCAAACTTGTTTTGTGGAGATATACTTGCCAATACATTAATCTACGCGCAACTATAAACTTTTCTACTGAATATATTCCTTTAATATCTATAACCAATTTTCCCTTGTCAACATTTAATAAAGAAATTAATCTTTTAGAATTGATATTTCCCTCGGCCACTCCACTGTAAAAACTATCCCGTTTCAAATAATCCAAGCGATCCATATCTAACTGACTAGAGATCAATTGATGCATAAATTTTCGATGATAATTCCCCTTGAAAATTTGAATTGATAGACTCAATTGACCTTCAAATTCTTCATTTAAAAATTCCATAAATCGAATTGAAATTTCTTCATGATGCATGTTTGTAACGATGCTATTTTCTAAGGAATGTGAAAATGGCCCATGTCCAATATCATGGAGTAAAATGGCTAAATACAATGCTTCTTCCTCTTCTTCACTAATACCAATATCTTTCATTCTCAAAGTGGCAATTGCATTTTGCATGAGATGAACACCTCCTAAGGCGTGGTGAAATCTTGTATGATGAGCCCCGGGATATACCAAATATGATAAACCCATTTGAGAAATACGCCTTAATCGTTGAAAATAAGGGTGTTCAATAATTTTAAAAACTAAGACATTTTGTATTGTAACAAATCCGTAAATAGGGTCGTTAAAAATTTCAATTTTTTTCAAAATAATTTCATCGTTTTTTGTACTTTTCCAAATTGATTGAGAGCCTTCTAAAATACAATATTAAAGCAAAAATAGAGGATTAAATTAAATAATCACTTTTAAATATAATTATATGAGCATAGCAAAAATTCTTTGGGTTGACGATGAAATTCAACTTTTAAAACCTCATATATTATTCTTGGAAAAGAAAAACTATATTGTAAACCCATGTACCAATGGTGCTGATGCCCTACAAGTTATAGAAGAAGAACAATATGACGCTGTATTATTAGATGAGAATATGCCTGGTTTATCTGGGTTGGAAACGCTCGCAGAAATTAAAATAAAGCGCCCGAATCTTCCGGTAATAATGATCACTAAAAGTGAAGAGGAATATATTATGGATGAGGCTATTGGTTCTAAGATTGCCGATTATTTAATTAAACCTGTCAATCCGAATCAAATTTTATTGAGTTTAAAAAAGAACCTTGACATTTCACGTTTGGTATCCGAAAAAACTACTTCTAATTACCAACAGGAATTTCGAAAAATTTCAATGGATTTGGCCATGGTAAATTCATTTGAAGATTGGGTTGAATTGTATAAAAAACTAGTTCATTGGGAAATTGAATTGGAATCCATTTCTGATATTGGCATGACAGAAATATTGGAAAGCCAAAAGGAGGAAGCAAACTCTCAATTTTTTAAGTTTGTCAAAAAAAATTACCAGAATTGGTTTCACGGAAGTGATAAACCCATTTTATCACATACCTTGTTCAAAGATGTGATCGTACCTCAATTGGATACTAAAAAGGGTACTCTCCTAATTGTTATAGATAATTTAAGATACGATCAATTAAGAGTATTAGAACCTAAAATCAATGAATACTATAAAACTATTGATGAAACCTCGTTTTTTAGTATTTTACCTACGGCAACTCAATATGCCAGGAATGCCATATTCTCAGGATTAACACCTTTGGAAATGGAAAAAAAATACCCGAATTACTGGAAAAATGACACAGATGAAGGTGGCAAGAATTTATTTGAAAATGAATTTCTAAAGGAGCAATTAAAACGCTTACATTTAAATATCTCACACGAATATTTTAAGATTACAAGTATGTCAAAGGGGCGAGATTTGGCGGCAAATTTTACTAAAATTAAAAATAATGATCTAACCGTTGTGGTATACAATTTTGTAGACATGCTTTCACATTCTAGAACAGAAATGGATATGATCAAGGAATTGGCTAGTGATGATAAGGCATACAGATCATTGACAATGAGTTGGTTTTTAAACTCACCCTTATTAAAAATGATTCAAGAAGCACAACAAATGGGTTTGAAGTTAATTATTACTACAGATCATGGTACTATAAACGCCAAGAACCCTTCAAAAGTAATTGGCGATAAAAATATAAGTTCAAATCTGAGATATAAAACAGGTAAAAGTTTGAGTTATAATGACAAAGATGTTTATCATGTGAAAAACCCTCGTGATATTTTCTTACCTACTTTGAGCATGAGTAGTTCTTTTATTTTTGCAAAGGAGGATTTATTTTTTGCCTATCCTAATAATTACAATCATTTTGTAAAATATTATAAAAACACGTATCAACACGGTGGTGTTTCATTAGAAGAGATGATTATACCGTGTTTGACTTTGGAACCCAAGTAAACAAAAATTTGAATATTATATGTTATGGCTTGAAAAGCCAAATCCTTGATTTATAAAAACACTGATATTCATGATAATACATCCAAAATTGTAACAATTAACTAATTATTCTGACATATATTCAAATTATTTACTTAACTATTGAATAATATGAAAAATCTATCGAGACGTAAATTTGTGACCCATGTGGGGCTAGGAATGGGAGCCGCTGCTATTCTACCAACCTTTTCATCTTTTTCATCCTTTCAAAATAAAAAACTAAATATTGCTATATGTGGTTTGGGTCGTTATGGAAGTTTATTGTCAAGAAGTTTTGTGGATTCTGAAAATTGCAAACTCACTGGAATTATTACAGGGACCCCTTCCAAGGCAGAAAAGTGGAAAAAAGAATATGGCATTCCAGACAAAAATGTATACAATTATCAAAATTTTGATTCCATTGTAAATAACAAGGATATCGATTTGGTATATGTTGTTCTACCTAATTCTATGCATAAAGAATATACGATCCGTGCCGCGGAAGCCGGTAAACATGTTATTGTTGAAAAACCAATGGCACTGAATGCACTGGAGTGTAAAGAGATGATTGATGCTTGTAAAAAAAACCAAGTTCAATTGGCCTTGGGCTATCGCTTGCATTATGAACCGCATCATCAGCAAATTATGAGATTGGGGCAAAATAAAATATTGGGCCAAATTAGACTGATCGAAGTTTCCTTGGGATACAATATAGACAATATTTCACCTGATGATTGGCATTTGAAAAAATCATTATCAGGAGGAGGACCCTTGATGAATTTGGGTGTTTATTGTGTACAGGCGGGTCGATACACGTTGGGAGAAGAACCCATTTCTGTTACCGCTCAGTTCGGGCCCATTACAAAACCGGAACTTTATAAGGAAGTAGAAGAATCAATTACCTGGCAAATGGAATTTGCTAGTGGAGCAGTATGTACTTCATCCAGTTCAAATAGAAGTAGTATTGATCGATATTATGCTTCTGCTGAAAAGGGTTTTATTGAATTAAGCCCGGCAGTGAGTTATGGACCTTTTGTAGGAAGAACAAATCAAGGTAAAATGAACTTTCCAGTGATCAATCAACAAGCTGCTCAAATGGATGGAATTGCCAAATTCATTTTACAAAATAAACCATTGCCTGATCATATTGCCGGAATTGAAGGATTCAAGGATATGAAGGTAATTGATGCCATTTATCAAGCTGCTACAACAGGTAAAAAGGTATCATTGTTATAAGGGTATTCGTATTTATAGCACTTATGAAATAATTTTTACAATGACAATCCAACAAAAGTTAGGTTATTCTGAAAACACCAAATTATTGATTATTCATGCAGATGATGCCGGCTTATGTCAATCTGAAAATATAGCTACCATTCAAGCTCTTCAAAAAGGCTATTTAAATTCCTATAGTATCATGGTTCCTTGCCCCGGATTTGAAGAAATGACGGAATTTGCGCTGGACAATCCACAGTATGATTATGGAATCCATCTAACGCTTACCTGCGAATGGCAGAATTTTAAATGGGTACCTGTTTTGCCCATCAATCAAGTTCAAAGTTTGGTTGATTGTAAAGGGTATTTTCATCAAAGTAAGGAAGAAGTAAAAAATAGAGCCTTATCTCATGAAATTAAATATGAACTTCGAGCCCAGATTGACAAGGCCTTGAAAATGGGTCTAAAACCCTCACATTTAGATAGTCATATGTATACTTTAGGATTGAAAGAAGATTTTTTGAAAGTATATATAGAGTTGGGAGAAGAATATAATTTACCCACCTTTCTTAGCAAACAATTTATAAGCTCCTTTGGATTGGATATAAGCAGTTCTATTTCTGAAATGGATTTAATTATTGATAATAATATTATACGGGGTCATTATTCACAATTTGAAAAAGGACGGTTGATTGAAAATTATAAGAATGAATTAAATAATTTGTCATTTGGTCTTAATGTATTTTTGCTTCATACTGCATTTGATACCCTGGAAATGCAAAATATTACCATAGATCACCCTAATTTTGGGCCAGAATGGCGGCAATTGGATTATGATTTTATAACCAGTAACGAATGTCTAGAAATATTAAACAAAAATGAGATTCAATTAATAACATGGGCGGAAATTAAGAATGTTGTTTACCCGGAGTTTGTTTGAATTTTACAATTAATACTTAGGTTAATGGATATTAATTAATAAGCTTCTTATAACTATTTTAGATTGAACATTATTGTTTAAATCGTGAATAGCTATTATTAACATTTCGTTAAAAATTAATTGAATTTTTATCATATTTATACTGATTATGTAAAAGAAAATTGGCAATTTTGCACTTTCAAAAAATCAATAATTATGAAGAAACATAATTTTAGTGCCGGGCCTTGTATTTTATCTCAAGAAGTACTTGAAAAAGCTTCGAAAGCTGTTGTTAATTTTAACAATCTCGATTTATCCTTGATCGAAATTTCTCATCGTAGTGCCGATTTTGTTGCGGTAATGGATAATGCAACGGATTTGGTATTGGAACTTTTAAATTTAAAAGGAAAAGGATATTCGGCTTTATTTTTACAAGGAGGTGCTAGTTTGGAATTTTTAATGGTACCCTACAATTTGATGAAAGAAGGAGGGAAAGCAGCTTATACAGATACGGGCGCATGGAGTTCTAAGGCGCTTAAGGAAGCCAAATTATTGGGCGAAGTGGATGTTGTGGCTTCTTCTAAAGATAAAAACTACAATTATATTCCTAAAGGCTATACAATTCCTACTGATGCTGATTATTTTCACTGTACCAGTAATAATACAATTTACGGAACACAAATGAAAAAATTTCCAAAAACAGATGGATTGTTAGTTTGTGATATGAGTTCAGACATATTTTCAAGACAGCTTGATTTTTCTCAATTTGATCTGATTTATGCAGGAGCTCAAAAAAATATGGGCCCTGCCGGAGCCACTTTGGTGGTTGTTAAGGATGAAATATTGGGAAAAACTGGCCGTACGATTCCTTCTATGTTAGATTATCAAATTCATAGTTCTAAGGATAGTATGTTTAATACACCACCGGTTTTTGCAGTATATGTGTCAATGCTAACATTGGAATGGTTAAAAGAACAGGGAGGAATATCTGCCATTGAAAAATTAAATATAGCAAAGGCAGCATTGCTTTATAACGAAATTGACCGAAATCCCCTTTTTGAAGGTAGTGCGGCAGAAGAAGATCGATCTGATATGAATGTTACCTTCTTATTGACTGATGAGACAAAAAAGGATACTTTTGATAAAATGTGGAAAGAAGCAGGAATAAGTGGTATAAATGGACACCGATCTGTAGGCGGATATAGAGCAAGTATATACAATGCAATGCCTATTGAAAGTGTTCAGGTATTGGTTGATTTAATGAAAAAATTATAATCAAATAAAAAAGATTTAAAAATGAAAGTTTTAGCAAATGATGGCATCGCAACAGAAGGAGTTATTGCGTTAGAAAAAGCAGGTTTTGAAGTTATTTTAAAAACTGTGGCTCAAGAACAATTGGTAGACTATATCAATGATAATAAAATTTCTGTATTATTGGTAAGAAGTGCTACAAAAGTGCGTAAGGATATTATTGACAACTGTGAATCCCTAAAAATAATAGGTAGAGGAGGAGTTGGAATGGATAATATTGATGTTGAATATGCTAGAGGAAAGGGTATTAATGTAATTAATACACCTTCAGCCTCTTCACATTCGGTAGCTGAATTGGTTTTTGCACATCTATTTGGAATGGTAAGATTTTTGCATGATTCAAATCAAAATATGCCCTTGGAAGGAGATAAAAAATTCAAAGAATTGAAAAAAGCCTATGCGAAAGGTGTTGAATTGAAAGGAAAAACTATTGGTATTTTAGGTTTTGGAAGAATTGGCCAGGCCACAGCAAAAGTTGCTCTGGGTGTGGGAATGAAAGTTGTTGCTTATGATCCCTTTATTGATCATGCAAATGTTGAATTGGGTTTTTTTGACGGGCAAACTGTTAATTTTGAGATCAATACCATTCCTAAGTCCGAAGTATTGATGCAATCTGATTTTATTTCTTTACACGTTCCAGCTCAGGATGAATATGTGATTTCTGAAAGGGAATTCAATCTCATGAAAGATGGAGTTGGTTTGGTAAATGCTGCACGTGGAGGCGTAATTGATGAAATAGCTTTGGTCAAGGCTATTTCAGAGGGAAAAGTATCCAATGCGGCCTTGGATGTTTTTGAAAGTGAGCCTACACCTGAAATTCAATTATTGATGAATTCGAATATTTCTTTAACACCTCACATTGGGGCTGCTACCTTAGAGGCTCAAACAAGAATTGGCGAAGAATTGGCCACGCAAATTATAAATATCCTTGGTTGATTAACAGAGAGAAATTAAATATATTTATAAAGTCCCGCTTCGGTGGGATTTTTTGTATGTTTATTTCTTGAATCTATTTTTGAAATTTCATTAACGATATGATTAATTCTATACTTTTGTAAGTCAACAACTCAAATAAATTTAAAATTGGCAATTATAAAACCTTTTAAGGCTGTTAGGCCTACGCGTGATAAGGTAGCTCTCGTAACTACCAGATCATATGATATTTACACAAAAAAGGAACGAAATAGCATCCTAAATTTGAATCCCTTTTCCTTTTTACATATCCTTCGTCCGGGATTTAAATTCAATAAATGGGTATCTGGTGAGGAGAGATTTAAAATGGTATATAATCGTTTTTGTGAATTTAAAGAAAATGATATTTTCACCATTGATTCAAAACCAATTTTTTATTTGCATCAAAAAACACATAATAACATCTCATTTTGGGGAATTGTTGCACTGTCCAGTATTGCGGATTGTGAAAATAATGTGATCAAAAAGCATGAAAACACTTTAAAAGACCGTGAGGAATTGTTTGGTAATTATTTGAATATCACTGGTTTTAATGCAGAGCCAGTATTAATTACATATCCGGATAATGAACCTATTAATTCCATATATAACAAATATAAAGTTCAAAGAGCTGAATATGAATTTACCACCAATAAAAATAGAACCCATTTACTGTGGTTAATTGATGATGCTGATGATATAAGCACAATTGAAAATGAATTTAAAAATATGGACTCAATTTATATTGCAGATGGGCATCATAGAACGGCTTCATCTCAATATTTATCTAATAAATTGAATGCTGAGAATAAAACACAAGTCCATGATGAATTGAATTACAATTTTTTTATGAGCTATTTGATTCCAGAATCTAATCTTAAAATTTCATCATTTTGTAGGTTGATAAGTTCTTTAAATAATTTCACTAAAAAAGAGTTCTTAATTAGATTGGATGAATATTTTAGAATTGACAATTTAGGAAATCAATATTATAAGCCCTCTAAAAAACATCATTTTAGTATGTATTTGGATGGAGATTATTACAAATTATATTTACGAAAATCGATTTATAAAATTAAGAATGCTTTGGAAGATTTAGATCCACAATTGTTGTATAAAACGGTTTTGAAGCCCATATTAGGTATTGACGATTTGAGTAAAGATGATCAGATTACATATATACCTGAAAACTCCAATCAATTACAGTTAAAAAATGAAGTAGATTCGGGCAAATATGCCGTTGGCTTTGGTTTGTATCCGATATCAATTTCACAGTTAAAATCAGTGGCTGATGATAACTTAACCATGCCCCCTAAAAGCACTTATATTGAACCTAAATTACGTACGGGTTTAACAATTTTTCAATTAAAATAGAACTTTAGAAAACATTATTTAAATGATTGTAAAAGAGAATCTTAGTATATTATTAAATAATTTACCTACTAAAGTAACTTTGGTAGCCGTTTCAAAAACAAAACCTATCACTGATATTCAGGAAGCTTATGATGCTGGACAAAGAATATTTGGTGAAAATAAAATTCAAGAAATGGTGAATAAATATGATGCTTTGCCCAAAGATATTCAATGGCATATGATTGGACATTTGCAAAGAAACAAAGTCAAATATATGGCCCATTTCGTAAGCTTGATTCACGGTGTTGATAGTATTAAAACTCTAAAAGAAATTAACAAGCAGGCGACCAAACATGATCGAGTAATAGATTGTTTATTACAAGCTAAAATTGCAAACGAAGATTCAAAATTTGGAATGAGTTTTGAGGAAATCAAAGAAATTCTTAATTCGGAGGAATTTCTTGAATTAAAGAATATAAATGTGGTTGGATTGATGGGTATGGCTAGTTTTAGCTCTGATGAGGATCAATTGAATCGGGAATTCGGATCTTTAAAAGCCCTATTCGATTCTTTAAATAAACCAAATCTAAAAATATTATCTATGGGTATGAGTAGTGATTATGAAATAGCTATCAAAAATGGTAGCAATATGATCAGAGTTGGAAGTGCAATTTTTGGCGAAAGAAATTATTTGGCATAATTGGTAGTTGATAAGTTTTAATTGCAAGTTTTTTGATCAACCTATATCAGGGACGTACATTTCACTTCTCACTTCTCACTTCTCACTTTATACTTTTAACTTTAATTAATGCATTATTTTAAACAACAATTCTCTTAAAATATCTCCTGAGGGTAAGTTTGAGGCTCCTACACCTTTGCTTTTCAAATCGGCTTCTCGCAAGTACGAAATTATTTGAGCCACCT
>JAUXGV010000111.1 GCA_030621915.1 Flavobacteriaceae bacterium | reverse complement strand
TAATATCATTGGTTTGTTTATTTTTACAGAATATATATGTAGTTACATAAAATATATGTAGTTATAAATTATCTCTTCTAAATTCCTTTATATGAAAAAAATAGCTGTTTTTTGTGGATCAAGTATTGGATTTAATTCTGTTTATATTGAACAAGCAAAAAAACTGGGCGAATATTTTTCACAAAATAATATAGGTCTAGTTTTTGGTGGAGGGAAAATAGGATTAATGGGAGCCATAGCTGATACAATTCTTAAGAATAAAGGAGAAGTCATTGGTGTGATTCCTCATTTGCTCAGGCATGAAGAAGTTGTTCATACCAATGCAACTCAAATGATATTCACAAAAAAAATGTCAAAACGCAAAGTAAAAATTAGCAAACTGGTTGATGGTTATATTGCAATGGCTGGTGGATTTGGAACCTTGGACGAATTATTTGAAGCTCTAACTCTAGGTCAATTATCTATTGAAAACAAACCGGTTGGTATTCTTAATACAAATGGTTTTTTTAATCATACTTTGAAGCAACTGGATATGATGGTTCAGGAAGGGTTTTTAAAACAATCAAATCGAGATATGTTATTAGTAAGTGAAAATATTGATGATTTATTGTTTAAGATGGATAATTATATGGCACCCAATATGAATAAAATTGTTCATACCATTGCCAGCAAATAATTTATAGAATTTAATTTGATGAAGAGTATTAATTGCAAAGGTAAATTGGTTGATTTATCAATTCCTAAGGTCATGGGTATTTTAAATCTTACACCAGATTCATTTTATGATGGTGGAGAGTATGATTCTGAAAAAAAAGTTCTTTTACAAACCGAAAAAATGCTTCTAGAAGGGGCAGCATTTATTGATATTGGTGCGTATTCTTCTCGACCAGGAGCAAAACATATTAATGAACGGGAAGAACTGTCCAGGTTAAAACCAAATTTAAAGTCAATAATTCATGAATTTCCTGATTCACTAGTTTCCATCGACACTTTTAGAAGTAGTATCGCTGAACAATGTATTGATCTTGGCGCATGTATGGTAAACGATATATCAGCCGGTAATTTAGATGATCAAATGTTCAAAACTATTGCAAATTTACAAGTTCCATATATTGCTATGCATATGCAGGGGACTCCACAAAATATGTCAGATGAAACAAATTATGAATATTTAATCAATGATATTGTTTTCTATTTTTCAAAGAAAATCAATCAATTAGAAGCACTAGGTGTTAATGATATTATTTTAGATGTTGGATTTGGTTTTAGCAAAACAATGGATCAAAATTATGAATTACTTCATCAATTGAATTTACTTTCAATATTTGAAAACCCAATTTTAACAGGAATATCAAGAAAATCAATGCTGTATAATTTACTTGATATTTCTTCAATGGAATCTCTAAATGCAACAACTGTTGCGAATACAATTGCACTTCTCAACGGGTCAAGTATTTTAAGAGTACATGATGTCAAACAAGCAGTTGAAGCGGTAAAAATTGTAAATAAAATGAATTCATTTAGATGAGAAAGGTTTTTATCTTATATGGATTGATCATACTAACTTTTAATAGTTGCTCAAATAAACAAGTGCAATTGCCTATTATTGATATGGAAGGAATTCAAGAAATACAAAATCATTCCAGTATTTGGGTTTTCCTTGAAACAAAGGGTCAAGATACTCTTGCATTATTAAATAAGAATAATAAGTTGTTAAATACACACTGGATTTTTAATATAGACAAAAGGTTAACCATGCATCATATTGTACCTCTTTTACAAAAAATGCAAGCAAATAGAAATGAAGATTCCATGCATAAAAAAGAAGGCATGTTAAATTATTTTAGTTACGCTAATGTTTCTTCAAACAATATTTCTTTAATACAATTTGATCCAACAAAATACATTTATTCAGACAATGAATACAAAGCGGTTTTAGATAAATTAACTTCTTATAGAATGATGGAATTAGAATTAGGTAATAATAAAATATATCTTAACAATATAGAATATTTTCCAAACCAATTAATTCAAAAAATTGAAGAATCTATTGGAAATGATTCCCTTTCGACACTTCAAATTATATTAAAATATAACAAAAACACTTCTTATCAGAATTTTTTACACACCAAAGCTATATTATCAAAAACAAATGTAAAAATTAATGACGTGGAATATATTTTTAATTAACTTACATTTACATAAATTAAATTCAAATTGGATAGTATTAATTTTTTAAATCTCGGCTTTTTAGATATCCTTGACATTGTTTTGGTGGCTGTTTTACTGTTTTATATCTATAAATTAATTAGAGGCACCGCAGCGATTAATATTTTTATTGGAATTGCCATTATATACTTGATTTGGAAACTTACACAAGCTCTTGAAATGGAGCTTCTGAGTGATATATTGGGTAAATTTTTGGGGGGCGGTTTCATTGCTTTAATCATAGTTTTTCAGCAGGAAATTCGGAAATTTTTATTAATGATTGGCTCCACCAATATTGCTTCTAAAAAAGGCATACTAAAACGATTTAATTTTTTTAAATCAGAGATTATTGCAAGTAATCATATAGATCAGATCATATCTTTTTGTGATGAAATGGCCACAATTAAAACAGGCGTTTTAATTGTAATTGGCAGAAATAACAGTTTAGAAATTGTAAAATTGACTGGAGATCCAATGCATATTGAAATTAACAAACCCATTTTAAAAAGTATCTTTTATAAAAATAGCCCCTTACATGATGGAGCAATTCTTGTTGAGGATAATATTATTACAGCTACAAGGGTTATTCTACCTATAGAAAATACAATTGAAATTCCATCTCATTTTGGGCTAAGACATAGAGCCGGATTGGGAATTACTACTAGAACAGATGCTCTGGCCATTGTAGTATCTGAAGAAACAGGGCAAATTTCTTATATTAATAATGGTGCATTTATTTTATTTGAAGATACCGACGATTTAATTGATATTATCAAAGAAGATTTGGCGTATTAGCTCGCTCTTTTTTGAGCAAATTGAATATTATACAAATTATTATAATAACCCTTGTTTTTTAATAATTGATCGTGAGTCCCTTGTTCTACAATTTTACCATCTTCCATTACAATTATGTTATCAGCCTTTTTAATAGTTGCTAATCTATGAGCTATAACAATGGAGGTTCGATTTTTTGTAATTTTTTCAGTAGCTTGTTGTATTAATTTTTCCGAATAGGTATCGATAGAAGAGGTTGCTTCATCTAAAATTAATATACTGGGGTTACTTACATAGGCCCTCAAAAACGCGATTAACTGTCTTTGACCAACAGATAACATTACCCCTCTTTCCTTTACATCATAATTATAATTATTAGGCAAGGTCATAATAAAATCATGAATTCCAATTTCTTTAGCCGCAATTTTTACTTGCTCCAAAGAAATTGATTCGTCCTTTAGCGTAATATTATTAAAAATGGAGTCAGAAAACAAAAATACATCTTGAAGAACAACTGCAATTTGATTTCTTAAATCATGTAATTTATATTCCTTTATTAACGTATTATCAATTTTTATTTCACCTATATCAACATCATAAAACCGATTGAGCAAATTAATTATAGTTGTTTTTCCTGCACCCGTTGCACCAACAAGTGCAACAGTTTCTCCAGGTTTCACATTAAATGAAATTCCTTTAATTATCTCTTCATTTTTAATGTAGCTAAAATAAACATCTTTAAAATTAACTTCACCTTTAAGAGAAATTGTATCTACATTTCCTAAGTCAATTTCAGATTCTTGTGTGTCAATAATTTTAAATACCCTTTCCGCTGACACCATACCCATTTGAAGTGTATTAAATTTATCAGCAATTTGTCTTAAGGGCCTGAACAACATATTATTCATCATGATAAAACTGATTACTGCACCGGGTTCTATTGAACTATCTGCTACAGCACTTAATCCCCCATACCAAACTACAAGGCCAATGGCAATCGAAGGTAATATTTCCGCTAAGGGGAAAAATATAGAATTATACCAAACGGTACGAATCCAGGCTTTCTTATGTTTTTCATTTATAGATTTGAATTTTATATATTCAATTTTTTCGCGGGTGAATAATTGTATTATTCTCATACCCGTAATTCTTTCCTGTACAAAAGTATTCAAGTTAGAAACCTCCGTTCTAACCTCCTGAAAAGCCGACCTCATCGCTTTTTGAAAAACTTTAGTTGCAAATATTAATAAGGGTAGAACAGAAAAAACGATTAGAGCAAATTTCCAATTCATCCAAAGCATAACACCTGCTATTACTAACATTTTTAATAAATCACTAATTATCATAAATAGTCCTTGCCCAAAAACACTAGAAATGGTTTCTAAGTCAGAAACAACCCTCGTTACTAATTTACCAACTGGTGATATGTTAAAATACTGCATTTTAAAATGCAATAAATGCTTAAACAATTGGGCTCGCATATCTTTTACGATGTTCTGTCCCAACCAATTAGCGAAATAGATAAATAAAAACTGAAAAAAGACCTCGAATATCAATACAACGAGCATCAGAATAATAAAATTTAACAATTGTGTTGCGTTTTTATTAGTGATATAATCATCTATTATTTGTTGTAATAATATGGGTCTTACTGCAGCAAAAACTGCTAATAAAATAACTGATATAGTGGACAAAACGAATTCGAACCTGTAATTTTTCGCATAATTCATAAGCCTTTTAAAGAGCTTATAATCGTAAACTTTACCAATTACTTTCTGATTAGATTTATTTGTCATTATAATTTATTAATACTTCTTTGGCATATTCAACTTTTTTCAAAAATAACCCTTTTGCTTTTGCTGAAATTCCAGCTTGAGATCTATCCTGGCTTTCAATAATATTTCTAAAACTTTCAATACTTGTTTTATGTAAGCCAACATCTAATAATGTTCCTACAATAGCCCTTACCATATTTCGCAAAAACCGATTGGCAGAAATAAAAAAGGTTAGATATTTACCATTCTGTACCCACGCTGCGTTATACACTGTGCAATTAAATGTTTTTACATCAGTATTAGACCTCGAGAAACATTTAAAATTCTCATATTCCAATAAAATTTTTGCAGCCATATTCATTTTTTTAATATCAAAATTCTTGTCTTGAACTTGCCATAGAGTGTCCAATAAAAAAGGTGTTTTTCCCAAATAAATTTTATACTCATAACTTCTACTTAAAGCATCAAACCTGGCATGATGCACAGATTGAACTAAAAAAATTTTATAAACTGCAATATCTTTTGGGAGGAATGCGTTGAGCTTGAAAATTAATTTTGTTTCCTCTACCTTTTTGTTTACTTCAAAATGTAAAAAATATTGACTAGCATGAACACCCGTATCAGTCCTTCCACATCCTACAACAGAAATTTTATCACCCAATAAAAGTGACAATGCGTTTTGTAAAATCTCCTGAACTGTAATAGCATTAGGTTGAATTTGCCAACCATGGTAATTTTTTCCGTTATAAGAAAGTTCAATAAAATACCTCAAAAACTTGTAATTTTACTTCTTTCAAAGATAATATAATTAATGATAAAAAATTTCGAAATTTAATCTTCAAAATTATTAATGGCATGAATTTTAGTTTTTGTAATCTTAATATTATATTCTTATTTCGATCATAACTCATATTATATGAAGAAAATTTTACTGCTTTCTGACACTCATGGTTTTATCGATAAAAGTATATTAAAATATATTAAAAATACAGATGAAGTTTGGCATGCAGGAGACATCGGAAATTTATCGATTACCGATGAAATTGAAAAATTAAAACCACTTCGTGCGGTATACGGTAATATTGACAACAAATCGATCAGAGTCGAGTTTCCCTTGGATAATATATTTATTATCGAAGGAATTAAGGTATGGATTACTCATATTGGTGGACATCCATTTAAATACAATTCAAGAGTCAAAGAAAAATTAATTGAGAACCCTCCAAATTTATTTGTCTCAGGTCATTCACATATTTTAAAAGTACAATTCGATAAAAAGTTGAATTTGTTATACATGAATCCAGGTGCTGCAGGTAAACACGGAATTCATAAAGTAAGAACACTATTAAGGTTTGAAATAGATAAAGGAAATATTAAAAAACTAGAAGTAATTGAACTGGAAAAAAGATATTGAAAGTTTATACATTTTCAATCTTAGAAGGTTCATAAATTGGAGTAGAAATAAAAATACTTGTTCCTTCACCATTTTTAGAATTAATATTAAAAACCCCTTTCATTACTTTAATCCGTGCTTCAATATGACTCAATCCGAGTCCATTTTTATAGATTGATTTTTTTACATCAAATCCAATACCGTCATCAATAATTTGAATAATTAATTTATTCCGGTTTCTTTCAATTAAATTTATGGAAGCGTTTTTTGCCTTACTATGCTTGATAACATTATTAATCAATTCTTCAATAATATTATAAATTTTAATTTCAAATTCCTGATCATAGCGTTTAACACCATTGTCATCACTAATTAAAGTAAATTCTGAATTTGAATATTTATCACATAAGTCGTTTACAGCAAAGGCCAAACCAAATTTTAACAATACAGATGATATTAATTCATGTGATAAATCACGAATTTTTACTGAGGCTTCCCCAACTATTTGTTGTGCTTTTGAAATTTCAACAGGAGCCTTAGCATTCAATTGTGCTCTTGAAGCTTGTAGGTGTAAATTTGCCGAAGACAATAATGCACTTACGCTATCATGTAAGATTTCGGCAATATTTTTTCGTTCCTTTTCCTTGGCATCAATAGTGGCATTTATAATCCTGGTTTGTGCATCATTTTGAACCTGCTCCAATCTGTTTTGCTGTCTTAATTTATAATTTTTATAGAAAATAAAAATTAAGATAAAAAAAGTTAAGGTTACAAATGCCAATCCATAGAATAATATTTGAGTTCTTAATACTTTATTCCTTTCTTCTTCTGTTTTTTTCTCTTCTATTGCCAGATTGAATTTGGCCTCGACCTCAGCAATATTTTCTGTTAATTGTTCATTTGTTAGTTCATCTTTAATGGTATATGATTTCACTATAAAATTATAGGCGTTTTTATAATCTTTTAATGAATCATAGGAAACAGATAAATTTTCATATATAAATGATTTAAAATTCATAGAAGTTTTGGTTGTATCCTTCTCAATATTATGAATTGCCTCTTTATAATTTTCAATAGCCATTTTATATTCATTTTGAAAATGTAAAATATTTCCAATATTCACCTTCGAATAGGCTATACCTAAGGTGTCTTTTTGTTTTATTTTAATTTTTAATGCTTGATTTGCACGATATTTTGCTAAATCATAATTCTCATTATTTTGAGCTATTACTCCCAAGTTATTATATGCATTGGCAATTCTTTGTTCAGTTGCTGAAGTCTCTGGAAAATAAGTAACTTTTCTAAAATAATATTTAGCACTGTCCGTATCTTTTTTAGCATAATAGAAGCTCCCCATTCTAATCAATGATTTCATTATATGTATCGTATCTTTGATTAACCTGGCACTTAATAAAGCATCTTTATTATAATGTATGGCCTTATCAAAATTTTGAGTATTGGCAAAAATTTTGGACAATAAATTGGTATATATTATTCTTAATTGGGAAACAGGTTTTGATTTTAAGCTTTCAATTCCTTTTAATATAATTTCTATTGCTTTTTCTTGCTCTCCAGTATCATTTAAAATAAGGGCATATCTATATTCCAATTCAAGTTTTTGCTTGTCAAAAGATTTAAAAGAAAATGTGTTTTGAGTATTTTTAATTAAATAAACGGCCTTATCATATTGTTTGATTCCAATAAGTGAATCAATTTTTTGTAGTTTATTTTCAATATAAATATCCTGCTGGTTTTGGCTAAAAACAATAGTGTTAAAACCCAGAACTAAAAAAATGAAAAGAGTAAATAATCTTATTTTATTTAAATATCGGTTTTGCACAAAAAGAATAAAAGGTATTCATTAAAATTAAATGACTTCGTTTTTCAAAGCAAAAATAGCCAATCCAACACTATTTTTAACCTTCACTTTTTTCATTAAATTTTTTCTATGAGTTTCGACGGTACTTTCGCTGATATGTAATTCGTTCGCAATTTCACGAGTACTGTATTGCTGAGCTACAAGTTTTAGAACTTGAACCTCTCTTTTCGTCAAAGAGCTAATCAATACACCATCCTGACTTCCATCATCTTTTGATTGCCCATTAATAAGCGTTTGCATCATTTTTTCTTTCACATCGTCTGTAAAATATTGTTGTCCATCTGCAACTCTATACACAGCCGTAACAATATGTTCTCCTGCAGATTTTTTAGGTACAAATCCCTGAGCACCCATTTGAAGTACTTCTTTTACCAGCTTAATATCATCATAACTCGATAATACAATTACCTGACAAGATACCTGATTCTTTTTCAAGTTTTTCAATACATCTATGCCATCCATTTCAGGCATATTGATATCCAAAATTAAGACGTCAGCACTATTATTTTGAAACCATTCAATAACCTGAACTCCATTTAGAGAAAATCCATTGACCTCAATATTGGGCTCTAGGTTTAATACAGCCTTTACACCATCAATCAAAATTTGATGATCATCTGCTATATGAACACGTATTTTTTCATCCATATGATTAATTTCCAAAGGTTCAACAATATAATTAAAAAAAAATCCGAAAAACTTAGTTCTTCGGATCCTTTAAAGTCTATAAATAAAACGTTTAAAAACAGTTTATATTGTTATGATTAATCCCAAATAATAACCCCTTTTGGTCTTTTTTGAGGATTTTTTGCATTTATCATTGCATCCATAGCTGCAACGTCATAATTGCTTTCATAAATGTTGTTAAAAGCAGCTGATACTTGTCCGTCTACAGCTTGAAGCCCCAATGTAATTGTTTTAGACTCTTCAGAGTTACCATTTTCAACTAAGAAAATTTCATTTGATTCTCCAACTAAAGAAGAAGAAACAATCACGTTTTCATCAACAGTAAATGTAATTGTGAAATCTCCATTGTTGCTTTCCATAATTGGCTGTGTTTCAAGCAACGTCCCATCTATATCTTTCAATACAAGCGTTGAGTTGTCTGTTAATTTAACCGAAAAGGAAGCCATTAATAATAAAATTGCAATTGCTAAAGTAAATTTTTTCATAATAATAATTTTAGATTTAGATTGTATATATTTTGAATGTGAGTTAACTTATAAAGGTTAACAGTTCAAATGTATACGCAAACGAATCATCAAACAATAGCGAAATCAGGTATTTTCAAATATACCCAATAACCACTAGTTCCATCCTTAGATACCATTACAACGGTATTAAAGACAGAAAATTATTATTAATTTACTTTTTATGTATGTATTTATTTTTAAACTGTTCTTATTTCATTGATTATTAGCGCTTTATTTTTATATTTTAATATTACTTTATCTTTTTCTTGAATTTTATCTTGAATTTTCCTTATCTTGCTATTTCCAAACAAGATTAAATGAACAATAGTTGATACATTTATAGTAAGGAGAGAGGTTATTTGTTAAATTAGAAATAATTGATTCGCTTCTCTCCTAACTCCCTAATCCTTTTTCCCC
>JAUXGV010000089.1 GCA_030621915.1 Flavobacteriaceae bacterium | reverse complement strand
AGTATTGGATCATGTAATTATTACTGAAAAAGATTACTTTAGCTTTGCTGATGAAAATATGATATAAGTATCATATTTTATTAATCTCATTTTAATTTCGGGACTACCACAATTATAGTGAGAATTAACAAATGAGTTAAAGATTGAATGAGATAATAAAAATATTACCCTATAATGTAAAAACTCAATATCATATTGTACAAAACATTTAAGCATTATAGCATTTTATTATTATAAATTAATTGGTAGCGTAATAAAATAATTATTACCATTAAAATAACTGTAGAACCTTAATTTCAAATGCTTTTAGTCTATACCCATAAAATTACGCCAAGATTAACATTTACCTTTAAACATATATTTACTCGAATTTTAAATGTTGAGGTAAAGTTTTCCACAAAAATTGAGGAATTCATTGCTCATGACGGGCCTAAATTTTCATATGCTAAACAAGCTTTGGGGAATGAGCTTTTTATCAAATGTACAGATTTATTGTATAGTCAAGGTATAGATTACTTGGATGTTACTGTTGGAAATTGGGATGATGACCCATGTTTTTTTCAAACTAAATTGTCTTCCTCAATTCCATTTGATGTTTTTTCAGCAAGTTTTTATTTATTGAGCAGGTACGAGGAATATTTACCTCATGTTAAGGATCAGTTTGAAAGGTTTCCAGCAAATGAAAGCTTGGCATTTCAACACAAATTTTTACATAAACCCATTGTTGATGTATGGGCCTATAAGTTTAAAGATATTTTAGTGGAGAAATTTCCAATATATCAAGAAAACTTAAATAGTCAAAGAAAATTTAAATTTACCTCTACGGTAGATGTTGATGTTGCATTTAGTTATAAACATAAAGGATTTGTAAGAACAATAGGTGGCTTAGTAAATGATTTGTCTAAATTTAGAATAATGGAAATTTGGATCAGATTCATGGTGATTTTCAAATTAAGAAAGGATCCTTATGATGTTTATGATTATGTAATTTCATTGCAAAAAAAGTATGGTATTCCAACTACATTTTTCTTCTTGTTAAGTGAATATACTTCTTATGACAAAAATATTTCTTCGGGCAATATCAATTATAAACTTTTGATTAAAAATGTAGCAGATTATTCAAAGGTGGGCATGCACCCCTCATACTTTTCTATGAAGAATGAACAAAAAATAAAAAAAGAAAAAAAAAGACTGGAACAGATTGTCAATTTTCCAATTAAAAAATCTCGACAGCATTATCTGCGTTTGGAATTGCCTGAAACCTATCAAAACCTGGTTGATTTGGAAATTTCAGAAGATTATTCGATGGGTTATGCCAGCCATTATGGATTTAGAGCAGGAACGTGTACTCCGTTTTATTTTTATGATTTGGATTTTGAGATTCAAACCCCATTAAAAATTTATCCATTTGCTGTTATGGATGGAACATTAAAAGAGTACATGAATTATACCGCAAAAAAATCTTATAAAATTATCTTGAAACTTGCCAAAGAAGTAAAAAAAGTGAATGGATCGTTTATAACAATATTTCATAATGAATCCATAAGTGGAACCGGCCAATGGAAGGGGTGGGATAAAATTTATGAAAATATATTAAAAGAGCTTAGCAATTAAATTGTTTGAGAATTCAATTTTATAAACCATGATAAAATATTTGTTATACAAAGACATAGATTTTATTAAGTATGATCGTTGTATTTTCGAAGCTAGAAATTCGCTTATCTATGCATTTAGCTGGTATCTTGATTGTGTTGCTTCTGAATGGGATGTATTGGTCCTGAATAATTATGAAGCTGTAATGCCGTTGCCAAAAAGAAGTAAATTTTGCATAGATTATATATATCAGCCGCCATGGATTCAGCAATTGGGGGTATTTTCAAAAATCAAATTAAATGATCAAATAATAGAATTATTTATCAAGGCAATCCCCCGGAAATTCAAATTGGTTGATATGATGTTTAATTTTGACAATCAAAATTCAGGTAGTTTCATTGCCATAAGAAATAATTTAATTCTCGACCTGAATAAAACATATGAAGAATTGTATGACAATTATAATAGCTCTAGAAAAAAAAGTGTAAAAAGGGCCCGAAATATTGGTTTAAAAATCAAATCAATTAAGAATGCTGAGACTCTAATAAATTTGTTCATTGAGAGTAAGGGAAATGAATTAAAGAGACCTGAAAGTGATTATAAGATATTGAATCAAATAATTCAAATAGCCCTAGTTAAAAACAAAGTTAAAATATATACAGTTGAATGTAAGAATAAAAGATTACTTGCAGGAGCCGTTTTTTTAATTCATAACAACAGAATTATTTACTTATTTTCTGCCGTTAATCAAGAAGGGAAACAAAGTCAGGCAATTTCCTTTATTATTGATTTTGTTATTCAAAAATTTAGTAGCAATAAAATGATTTTAGATTTTGAAGGTTCTATGATACCAGGAATTACTGATTTTTTTACAAGTTTTGGAACCATTAATCAACCTTATTTTTGGTTCAAACGAAGAAGTTTTTAGTAATGAATAATAAAATTAAAATATGTTTCTTAGCAGATAAGCATGAATTGTTTGACGATAGAATCTATTGGAAAATGGCTGTCCCGCTAAAAGAAAAAGGATACGAAATTCATTATTTACTAATTAGAAACGAAGCCAAAATTGGAATCACCAAAGAAGGGATAAATTATGAAATCTTAAAGCTAAAAACATTTTCGAAAAATCAATATTTAAATTTCATCCTCAAACTATTAAATCCCAATAATAACTATAAAAAACTTTTTAATAAAGCAAAAAAATTAAATGCAGATGTATATCATTTTCACGATTTATGGATTAACAGGATCGGTAGAAAACTGAAAAAATTACCTCAAAAACCTGTAGTGTTTTATGATGCAAGAGAACCTTATGCAGAAGATTATGTCTCATTCTCAAGCGCGCAGGGATTATTAAAGAAAATAGTGCTTGCCTTTTCCAACATTGTAGATTACTGGGAAAAACGTATGTCGGGATATTACGATCTGATAATTTCGAATGAAATAATTGTTCGAGATAAATTCAGAAGAAAATTGGGATTTGATAAAGCGGAAGTTATATATAATTATACCGATTTTTATAATAAGTATGAGGGTATAAAAAGTGAAGATAAAAAATATGATTTTATTTATTGTGGCGGAATTACTGAATCAAGAGGGGCCTTTAAAATATTGAAAGCCACTCAAATAGTAAAAAAAAGTTTTCCAGATGTCCATGTAATTTTTGTTGGTAAATATTCACCGAACCCTCTTAGAAATGAACTAAATGATTTGATTTTAAAACTTGGATTGGCAAATAATGTTGAGTTGCATTCACAAGTTGAATATAAATGTGTCAGTCATTTTTATAATCAAAGTAGGGCAGGGTTGATTACATGGTTGCCAGAGAAAGCATTAACCATAAAACTTCCTATAAAAATTTTTGAATATATGGCTTTTGGTTTGCCAATGATTGGAAGTAATTTTGGGCATATTAAAAAATATATTGAACAAGAAGATTGTGGTTTAATTGTAAATCCAATAGACTCACATGAGATTTCGGCAGCAATGAAAGAGTTGTTATCAAATAAGGAATTATATGATAATTTCAGTAAAAATGCCAGAAATGCGACTTTGAAAAAATATAAGTGGGAAAATGAATTGAATCGGTTATTGGGGTTCTATATAAAATTTTTAAACGAAAGAGCTAATCATGGATAAATTTAGGATTCAAAACTATCCCTTTATTAAAGATTTTATTTGGTATTTTTTGGGCTCATTTGTCCCGTTATTTATTGGATTTATCAAAACACCTATTTTTACACGGCATTTTGGCAAGGAAGAATATGGTTTTTTAGGAATTGTGACTATTACTTATGGGTATCTAGGAATGATCTTATTTTCATGGCTAGGATCTTGTTTGTGGAGATATTTTTCTCGGTTTGATTCTAGTAAGTCCTTAATAAAATTGTATTCAAATTTAGCTTTTCTTTATTTTTTGGCAATTATTGCTTTATTATTTATTTCACTCGTTTGGTATTATTTATCATATTCTGAATTAACCAGTGAACTTATATTTTATTCCTTTTTTCAAATCATCTTTAACCAATTATTTCTTTATTATATGGTTATTATTAGACTAAAGGGGAAAGCAGTTTTTTATACTATTTTTCAAACCATTAGGGCCATAATCAGTGTTGCTGTGGCATTGATATTGGTATTTTGGTTAGAATTCAATATTTCAGCATTGGTTTTAAGTCTGGTATTAATTGATTTCTTTGCTGTATTATTTTTGATTATTTTAAATCCCGCCAAGATTAAATTTAATGTCAAACTGATTGAAAAGGAAAACTTAAAAGAACTAATTACTTATGGTAGTGTTGGGTTGATTCTAAATTTATCTTTATTATTAATTACTTCGAGTGACAGGTATATAATTTATTTATATGGAAATTTAGAATTTGTAGGAGTATATGATCAAGTTTATAAATTAAGTCAGCTATTTGTTGCAGCATTGGTAACAATTTATTTTAATACAATTAATCCTACTCTTCTAACAGAACTGGAAAATAATTTTGAAAATTCAGGCAGATTAATTCAAAAATATATGCAAGTTTTTATTATTTATGGCTTGCCCCTAATCTTCTATTTAAGTCTATTTTCAAAAGACATTTCGAATATATTTTTAGGAGAGGAATTTAGAGAAGCTCATAGTATTATGCCTTTTGTTTTCTTAGGAGCTTATTTGCGTGGATTTTCTAATTTTTATGAGTTGCGATTAAAATTTTCGAATAAACTAAAAAAACTTAGCTTGATTGCATTGAGTATGGCTGGTTTAAATATTATTCTTAACTTTATTTTTGTTGGAATGTATGGTTATAAATGGGCGGCTGTTACAACAGCATTTACATACATATTTTTAGTTCTGATCTTAAATTATTTTGATAGTAGTCTTTTGTCCGTTTATAAAACTAAATTATATAAAATCTTATTGATACTTGTTCTTCAGGTTATCGTTTTTTATATATTGAGTAGTATTTTTGAAATGAATATTTATAAGAAAGTATTTTTAAGTTTGATATTTTTGTTTATTTATTATCAATCATTTAAAAAACAGTTCAAAGAGATTCGTATTCCAATAAATTATATAAAATAATGAATATTAAACACGTCTTTTTTGATTTAGACCATACATTATGGGATTTTGAATCAAATTCAGAAAAAACATTTAAATATATATTTGATAAAAATAGTATTGAAGTTAGCTTTCATAAATTTAGTGAAATATATAAAGAAATTAATGAGAAATATTGGAAACTGTATCGTGAAGACAAGGTAACAAAGTCAGAATTGCGCTATGTTAGGTTAAAAGATTCTTTTGATGAGATGAACTATGAAATTGATGATGCTGACATAGATATTCTGGCGGAGGAATACATTCTATATTTAGCCAATTATAATGCCCTTTTAATGGGGGCTAAAGAAATATTGGAGTATTTAAAACCTAAATATAAGATACATATAATTACCAATGGATTTGAAGAAGTGCAATATAGAAAATTAAAAAACTCATTAATTTTGCCGTATTTTACACAAATTGTTTCTTCGGAAAAAGTCGGAGTGAAAAAGCCAAATCCTAAAATATTTAATTATGCCTTAGATTTGTCTGATGCCAATCCGGAAGAAAGTGTTATGATAGGAGATAATTTTGAAGCCGATATTTTAGGGGCTAAAAATGTTGGTATGCATACAATTTTTTGTGAATTTAATGGGAATGAGATTCCGGATGAAGGGTTAACTGTTTTAAAGCTAGAGGACTTAAGGCAGTACCTATAGAAGGTAATTTTTTGAGTTTATAAAAATAATGTATATTTAGAACTTTAAAAACGAAAATTGCTTGAAATATCCCCCATATTGACTCATAGACAATATTTAATCATATTGTTTATATTGTTACTGACAAATTGTTTTGCACAGAACAAACAAGTTTTATATGGATTTGATCAATTACCTCAAACTTTATTATTAAACCCGGGTGCCGAAGTCAATTATGACAAGCATATTTCCATTCCATTGACCAATTTTCATTTTCAATTCGGTGCTACAAATAAGAATGTTTCATATAATAGTGTATTTGCAGACACGGAAGGTTTAAATGATGTTTTACGAAATGTATATGATCAAAACCTGAATAAAAATGATTATTTTATAGTTAATCAACAACTAGAGTTTTTAAATGCTGGATTAAGATTAAGAAACCCAAACCATTATTTGAGTTTTGGTATGTATGAAGAATTTGATGGATTTGGATTGTATCCAGAAGAGGTAGTTGAATTGTTTTATGAGGGAGATGATAAAAATGGGAATGGTATTCCAAATTTTAATGAATCCACAAATTTTAACGAATTAGATGTAATAGGAGAATTTGTAGGAGTTTTTCATATCGGCATTTCAAGTAAAGTTAATGATAAATTGAATCTTGGTACAAGACTAAAATTCCTTTCAGGTTCTGTAAACTTTAATTCAACCAATAATACAGGTGCCTATGATTTGAGTTTGTCAAATACGCCCTTTGATCATAATTTTAGCAATCTTGATGTAGCAATTAATACTTCGGGGATAATGGATGAATTTGGCAATGATGTTTTTGGCGGAGTTTCAGATAATTTAAGTGGATTATTTTTTGGCCATAATAATTTTGGTATGGCGTTGGATGTAGGTGGTACATATAGTATTACGGATGAAATAACGGTCTCAGCAAGCGTATTGGATCTAGGTTTTATAAATTATTCAAATGAAATTACGAGTTATATTTTCGTGAAGGATTTTGTATTACCGGATGATTTCTATTTTGATCCGCCAGAAGGTGGAGAACTTGACTATTGGAAAAACATCATGACCGATTACTACAATGATGGTCTTATCCCAATGGATACTCTTCAAGTTTCTTACAATTCCAATAGATCACCTAAAATTAATACTTCGGTTAAATATACTTTTTATAATAATAGTAAAACGGAAACTTCGGCTTTTAGAAATGTTAAATGCTATAAATGTTTATCAGATGATTCTGTCTTAAAAAGTGAGATAGGATTACAAACGTACACCATATTTAGGCCCAATAAAATTGGCTGGGCTATTACTGGATTTTATTCAAGAGAATTTAATAAGTATATTAATGCAAAAATAACATACACCTATGATAATTTTTCAATGTATAATATTGGAATTGGATTATCTACCCATTATAAAAACTTTAATTTATATTTAACCGCTGATAATTTATTAAATTTGTTCAATGTGAAGGATAGTAATTATCAATCCTTTCAATTTGGTATGAATTTTATTTTCAATGAAAAAAACAAATAAAAATGAGAAAAAAAATATTTAGTATTTTGATATTAATCATGTGTATTTCTAAAAGTTTTTCACAAATTGAATTAAATAGCTATAAATATGTAATTGTTCCAAATAGTTATAATTTTTTAAAGGGTGTAGAGGATAAATATCAACTGAATTCATTAACAAAGTTTTTATTTGAAAAATATGGTTTTGCAGCAATGTTTGAAGATGCGGATTATCCTGATGATTTATTAGGCAACCCATGCCTTGCTGTTACTGCAGATATAAATAATCAATCCAAAATGTTTATGACTAAATTGATTGTTGAATTAAAGGACTGTCATAATAAAGTTGTATTTACTTCCTTGGAAGGTAAAAGTAAAGAAAAAGAATATAAAAAAACGTATCAGGAAGCTTTAAGAAATGCCTTTGTTTCTATTGAAGTATTAGATTATAAATATGATGCTAATACAACTTCATCGGTTCAAACATCAACCCAAAATAAGTCTGTGTCAGAAAGTGATGTTGATACAAATAAAGAAATTGAATCAGTCTCAAATGAGGTTATAACAGAGGGTAATAATAAAATTATAGAACCAATAATTGTACCTGTTGTTGTTGCTAATGAGGAAATTACTAAAGAAAAAAGCAATGAAACATTTGTGGCAAAGTCGTATAAAAATAAAAATATTTCTTTCTTTTTAATTCAGCAAAACAATAATTTAGTTGCGTATGTAAATGAAAGTAAAGATGGAGCTTATAAAAAAGGAGAATTGATAGGTACGCTATACAAAACGTCAAGACCAAAGACTTATCGTATTACTTGGAAAAATCAGAAAGGTGAGACTAAGGAAACAACGGGCTATTTTGATGAGACAGGCAATTTAAATATAGATGTTGATCGCGATGGTAAAATTGAGGTGATCATCTTTAAGGTAGAAAAAAGCTAATAACCATATTTATCTTTCCAACGTTTTTTTAATTGTTCTCGAAAATTATTTTCCCGGTTGTTATTTCCTGGTTCATAGATTGTAGTATTTTCAATTTCTTTGGGTAAAAATTCTTCAGCTACAAAATTATTTTCAAAATTATGAGCATATTTGTAATCTTTTCCATAGTCTAATTCTTTCATTAATTTAGTGGGAGCATTTCTTAAATGTAGAGGAATTGAAAGATCTCCTGTATCCTGTACAATTTGTAGTGCCTTACCAATCGCTTGATAGGATGCATTACTTTTTGCAGAATTGGCTAAATAAATGGCACATTGACTTAAAATTATTCTAGATTCTGGATTCCCAATTACAGATACTGCTTGAAAAGTATTATTGGCCAAAATCAATGCTGTAGGATTCGCATTGCCAATATCTTCAGATGCAAGTATTAGCATACGTCTTGCAATGAATTTAACATCTTCGCCGCCTTCAATCATTCTTGCCAACCAGTACACTGCTCCATTTGGATCACTCCCTCGAATTGATTTGATAAAGGCTGATATTATATCATAATGTTGGTCGCCTGTTTTATCGTATCTGACTACATTTTTTTGCACTTTCTGTAATACCAAATCATTTGTTATTTCGATGGGGTCATTTTCAGAAGAAACTATCAACTCAAATATATTCAAAAGTTTACGAGCGTCTCCACCGGATAATTGAATTAAAGCATCTAACTCCTTTATTTGAATATTTTTTTTGGCAATGAATTCATCTTTTTTTAAAGCTCTTTCCAGCAATGCTATCAAATCAGATTTATCAAATGAATTTAATATATATACCTGACATCTCGATAGGAGGGCAGGAATAACTTCAAAGCTTGGATTCTCAGTGGTGGCTCCAATTAAAGTTACCCATCCTTTCTCCACAGCTCCCAATAAAGAATCTTGTTGGGATTTACTAAAACGATGAATTTCATCTATGAATAAAATCGGATTTTTATTTGTAAATAAACCGCCACTATTCTTGGCTTTTTGAATAATATCTCTAATATCTTTTACACCAGAATTAATGGCACTAAGTGAATAAAAAGGCCGTTCTGATTCCTTTGCAATGATATTTGCTAGTGTAGTTTTACCAATGCCAGGAGGTCCCCATAAGATTAATGAAGGAATTATTCCTTGCTTAATATGGTTTGTTAAAGCACCATTTTTCCCAACCAAATGTTGCTGACTAATATAGTCATTTAATGACTTTGGGCGGATTCTTTCAGCTAATGGCTCATTCATTTGGTAAAAGTAAAGGAAAAAAACAAGTAATAAGAGAAAAGTTAAAGCTTCATAAATTATATAAAATAGATTGTCATTCCTGCCTCCCGCAGGCTTGCCCGCGAACATGCCTGGACGGCAGTCAAGGGCAGGAATCATATGATTTATAAATATCGTAGTTTTGTATCCTTAATATTTCTCAATGTACAAGAACCAACATTTTAAATTTACACCCATTCTAATAGCGATACCTCTTTACTTTGTTTTGACTTTATGGCTGATATTTTGGTTTGAAGTAAAGTTTGGGTATAACTTGAATAGATATGGTATTTACCCTCGAAGTTTTCAAGGCTTGAGAGGTGTGCTATTTGGACCATTTATACATGGAGATATCAAACATTTGTACCATAATTCTATCCCTCTTTTTGTTTTGTTTTTTAGTTTGTATTATTTCTATCGAAATATTGCAATAAAATTATTTATATACGGAACATTACTAACCGGGATTTTGACTTGGATCATTGCCAGAAAATCATTTCACATTGGAGCAAGTGGAATTATATATATGTTGTTTAGTTTTATTTTTTTTAGTGGAATTATCAGAAAAAATTATCGTTTGATTGCAGTTTCATTAATGGTCATTTTTCTATATGGGAGTATGGTTTGGTATGTATTACCTGTGAAGGAAGATGTTTCATGGGAAGGTCATTTGTCAGGTTTTGTTATCGGGTTATTTTTAGCTTTTTATTATAAAAAGGAAGGCCTTCAGAAAGTCAGATACGATTGGGAGAATGAAAACTATCAAAAAGATGATTTTGATTTGATGTTCGACGATGAAGGTAATTTTAACCCAAACAAACTGGAAGATAATGAGTCTGAATAACTAATCAATATTGAATTTTTATTATACTATAAACTTACACGCTTTATAGGATGTTACCTAGGCAAAGGTCAATTTTTTTTTTAACATCTAACAGTCTTCCGTCTTTGGCCTTCCAACCTTCAATTCTAATTTTTCATTTTTCACTTCTAACTTTGATTCATTCTTTGCCTTACTGATTCATATAAAGCAACACCACATGCAACCGAAACGTTTAGGGATTCAATTGTACCGAGTAAAGGTAATTTTCCTTTTACATCAGAATTTTTTAAAACAGATGAGGAAATTCCTTTGTGCTCAGACCCTAGTATAAGGGCAGTGGGTTTGGAAAAGTCAATATCATATACCGTATTATTAGTTTTTTCTGTGATTGCTACTATTTGTAGTTCAATTGCTTTTAATTGATAAATTGCATCCAGAATATGATTTACTTTACATATGGGAATATTAAATGCAGCACCGGCAGAGGTTTTAATTGCTTCTGAATTAACAGGTGCACTTCCATGCGTAGGTATAATAATTCCATCAACACCTGTACATTCCGCTGTGCGAATAATTGCACCTAAATTTCGAACGTCACTAATTTGATCAAGTAAAAGGAAAAGTGGAATTTTATTTTTGTCTAATACTTTTTCAATGAGTTCTTCGATATTTGTAAATGAAATTGAAGAAATTTTCGCAACTGCACCTTGGTGATTTTGATTGAGATTTTTATCCGACTTAGAAAGTTTGTTTAATTTCTCAATGGGGACATAACTTGAAGAAATATTATTTTCTTTAATTAAATGATTTAAGGTACCGGCCAGTTCACCTTTTAATTCTTTTTGAAGATAAACTTTTTCAATTTCCTGGCCTGAATTGATGGCTTCAATTATGGCTCTTAATCCAAATATTTTTGATGTATTTTTTTCCATAATGCAAAGATAGCTGGATTTATACTTGGATTTATGATTTGTATAAATAAAGTATGGGATTAATAATACAGATTGCCACGTTTCATTTTATTTCACCATGCCTGGCGGTAGGTAAACTCGCAAAGACGTTTTGGATATCTGTGTGTTCTCTAAAGGAGGAGTGAGGTACAAGCAACGTGGTGATCTCATGTTTGATATGTTTTACTAATTAACTATGGATACTTCCTGTTTTACCCTAAAATCATTACATAAAAAAACCATCACGCCTCAGGCGTGATGGTTTTTTTTTGTCATAAATTTGGTAGAGAAACGGGAGGCTCACTTATTTGCGAATAA
>JAUXGV010000242.1 GCA_030621915.1 Flavobacteriaceae bacterium | reverse complement strand
TTTCATTCAAAGACCCTGTTGACGAGGACAATTATTATCTCATGAAATTTCAGGAACAGAAAGATCTATTACCAACGTTATTTGATGTAGATGATAAGTTCACTAACGGAAATGAAATGACTATTACCTATGAAAAAATTACTGATGAAGAAACAGGTGAAGAGGAACTGAAACCAGGTGATGTTTTGGATATTGAATTAATTGGAATTTCAAAAGACTATTACGATTATATTCGCCTTTTGATAAATCAAAATGAAACAGGAGGAAGTCCATTTAGCACAATACCTGCGCCTTTAAAAGGCAACTGCATTAATCCTGTGAATCCTGATAATTATGCCTATGGTTACTTCAGACTCACTCAAGTTGACAGAATAACATATGTAATAGAATAATTGGATTCATTACCTTTGTTTTCGTGATAAGAAAAACAAAGAAAATACACTTAAAAGAACCCGATATTTTTAAACAAAAGTTGCTGGAATGGGCTCAACAATATGACAAAATTGTTTGGTTAGATTCGAACATTTCATCCAATTTAAAAAATCAAAATCATTCAAATTTTGATGTAATCTTGGCAGTAGAAGTAGAAGAGGAAATCGAATGTAATAATCAAAACTGTTTCGATAAATTAAAGTTGTTTCAAACTAGCATTAATGATTATCTATTTGGTTATTTCGGTTATGATTTAAAAAACGATGTTGAAAAATTAAATTCTAATAATTATGACGGATTAGAATTTTCAGATCTTTATTTTTTTCAACCCAAAAAATTATTTTTCTTTTCCGGAAATTCTCTTGAAATTAAATATTTGTGCCAATATTCCGATGAATTGGAAAGTGATATCGATAAAATACTAAAAACTACAACGAACGCAAGAAAATTAAATTCTGATTTTGACGAAATTAAAATATCAAAAAGAATCACAAAAGACCAATATTCTGAAAAGCTGAGTCATATTCTTGATCATATCCATAGAGGTGACATTTATGAGGTTAATTTTTGTCAGGAATTTTTTGCTGAAAATACCCACATTGATCCATTACTGGTGTACCAAAAATTGAATCGAATTTCGAGTTCTCCCTTTGCTACCTTTCTAAAAACAGATGATAAATTTTTACTTTCAGCATCTCCGGAGCGATTTGTTAAGAAACAAGGCAATCATATTATTTCTCAGCCTATTAAGGGAACTGCTCGGAGACATATGGATCCAAATGAGGATAGAAAAATTGCCGCACATTTAGAAAAAGACTCCAAGGAAAGGGCAGAAAATATTATGATTGTTGACTTAGTAAGAAATGATCTTTCTAAAACGGCAATAAAAGGAAGCGTAAGGGTAAAAGAATTGTGTGAAGTTCATACTTTTAAACAGGTTCATCAATTAATTTCAACGGTTATTTCAACCGTAAAAAAAGATATTAATTCAATCGACCTTATTAAAAGTTTATTTCCGATGGGTAGCATGACAGGCGCCCCAAAAATTTCAGCAATGGAAATTATTGAAGAAGAAGAAGAAACCAAACGAGGATTGTACTCAGGCGCAGTTGGTTATTTTACTCCTGAAAATGATTTTGATTTTAATGTAGTGATCCGTAGTATATTATATAATGAAACCAAGAAATTTGTTTCTTTTTCTGTCGGTGGAGCCATCACGGGAAAATCTAATCCGGAAAACGAATATCAGGAATGTCTGTTAAAAGCCATTGCTATGAAAAAGGCTTTAAAAAATTAATTTTGTTTTCTGATCATAATTCATATCCTTCTACAATTAGCATCCCATTTACCAACTTGAAAACAGCTTATTTTCCTTTTATTAATGAATTACATTTTAATTCTTAAATTTGATTAATGAATATTATTCAGCTTCCGCCCCAACCACACCCAATATTATCCTATTTAAAAGTTGGAAGGCTTTTATATGTGTTTTTGTTTTTGTTTATTCCTGAGTCTTGGATGTTTTGGATATTATTTATTAAAGCTGATGGTAATTTAAGGCCATTATGGTCCATATTCTGGTTTTGTTGTTTTCTGTTTTCAATCTTGCAAATTTTTCTTGTAATTTTGGATGGATGGTCAAGATATCAAAATTATAAACGTGCAAAAGATCAGTTTTATGTTCATGGTTTTAGAAAAAGAATAGCAAAATTATATCTTATTTCTAAATGCCAAAGATTGGCCGCGGAAGTGGCAGCTAAAGAATTAGGTTTGAAATCAGAAATCAAATATTATTATAAGAGTAAAAAAGTTAAATGGTATCATTTTGTACCCTATTCCATGGAAAAAGACCCGTTCTTTTTATTTAAAGATTATTTTTGGTACAAAACCTTCTTAGAAAAACATTATACAGCCAAATTTAACTATCTCGCATTAGAACATAAATTGTAGTTATCATTATTTCAAGCAGTAAATTGAATAAAAATTATTCACGCAAAAGGCTTTGAATAATATGGCCACGCCATATTAACAGATAAATTATAAGTACGATTAGGCTATTTTTTTTGCCAAGATTCTAATTCTTCTATAGTCAGCAACCCATTTTCCATCATTAAAACAACTGGATTTTACATTATTTTGAACCTCTTCCAAAATATCAATTTTACTCTGTTCAGACACGTTGACAAAAAACAAAGACCCAAACATTTCAATCCAATCTTTAATTCCATTTTCATTATCTGCTAATTTAGTCGGCCTATCATATAAATGTGCATATTCAACCTCAAAACCATTTTTCTCAAGTAAGAAAGTATATTCACTAATAGATGGAAAATACCAGTTTTTAAGTTTGGCATTTTTTAAATAGCCTCTCTTTTCTAAAGATTTTCTTAAACTGTTAACAATGGTTGCTACATTCCCTTTTCCGCCAAATTCTAAGACCAATCTACCTTCTGACCTTAAATTCTTATTCATGTTCAAAATTGCATTTTCAGCATCTAAAACCCAATGTAAAACAGCGTTTGAAAAAATTGCATCAAAAGGTTTGTTAAAGTGAAAGTGGGAAGCATCTTTTACCTGGAAATCTAATTCAGGATAGTTGGACTTCGCGTCGGAAATCATTTCTTTTGAAGAATCTATTCCTACAACATGGGCACCATTTTTACTAATTTCATTTGTTAATTGGCCAGAACCGCAGCCTAAGTCTAAAATCAATTCATCTGGTTTTGGATCTAACAATTCAATCAATTCTTCTCCAAATTGATAAACAAAAGCATGCTTTTTATTGTATAAATTTACTTTCCAATTATTTGATTTGGTCTTCATTTATCTACAGTTTCAATGCATTTTGCATTTTATTTCGAATCTCTTCCAATCCCAAATTACCCACACTTCCTA
>JAUXGV010000022.1 GCA_030621915.1 Flavobacteriaceae bacterium | reverse complement strand
CATTGTGAGTAAATTGATTAAAAATGGGAATAAGAAAATTGGCTTTGTTACTCACAGTACGGAATCAACAGTTGTTGAATTTAGGTTTAAAGGATATGTTCAGGCATTGGAAGAATTTGGAATTGCATTGAATAACAATATAATTAAAGAGGTTTCCCATGCAAATAACGAAAAAGAAACGAGGACTGTAGTTGCAAAAATGATTGAAATTGATAAAGTGGATGCCATATTTTTCTTTAACAATTCCTTGGCTATCGAAGGAGGTAAAGTTGTAAGAGATTTCAATAAAAATAATACAAAGAATATTGAAATTGGTTGCTTTGATAGTTCTAGGTATTTAGAATTGTTGGATGTTCCTTTTGTTTCTGCAGTTCAAAAAGTAGAAGAGTTGGGTAAAATATCAATGAAATTGTTATTACTTCAAATGAAATCAAAATCACAACTGAATGCAAAGGAGATTCTAAATGCAGAGTTAATAGATAATTTAAATTAATTTTTTTTCTATGAGACATTGTGTTTGTTTTCTTAGGTTCTTTAAAGGATGGTAGGAAAATAATTGTATTTCATTTTTTAAGAAAAATTAAATTACTGTCGTATTTGTTAGTATTTGTGAGAATTATTATGTAATCTTGCTGCTAAATTGATTTAGCTTTAGAAAAGGCTGCCATAAAATCAATATGAGATTTACGGATTCGAAAATTTAGTATTGCATTCGAATTACGAAACTAATTTTGCTAAAACGTTTTAGCATTTCTTAATTGTCTTAATTAACTTTAATAAGTATAAAATATGAGATAAAAACCTAACTAAATAAATTAATCTGAATCAGAAATAATAAAATTTCTGATAAATAAATCAAACAAAATAATAATTCAATACTATAATATTATGAATAATATTTTACATAAAGTACATAAGTATATGAGATTGAAATTAAGTTTTAAACATAGCTTAATTTTACTATGTGTGTTTTTTATAAATGTTCATGTAAGTTCTGCAAATGAGAGCAATTCCATAGAAAAAAGGGAAGTTCGTGAAGTGGAAGAATTGAACAATGAAAACATACCAATACAATCAGAGATAACAGGTGTAGTTACTTCTGATACAGATGGTTCTCCATTACCGGGCGTTTCGGTTATTGTACAAGGAACATCGAGAGGAACTCAAACTGATTTTGATGGTAAATACACTGTTGAAGCTTCAGAAGGTGAAACGCTTGTGTTTTCATTTATTGGCATGGAAACACAAAATGTTGTTATAGGGAGTCAATCAACAATAGACGTTGCATTGGTAGAAGATGTTAATGCACTTGATGAAGTTGTAGTAACGGCTTTGGGAATTAAGAAAAGTAAAAAAGCCTTGGCTTTCGCCGTAACAGAGGTGAAGGGTGCTGACATTTCAACGGCAAAAGTTCCCAATATAGGTAACGCTTTAGCAGGTAAAGTTGCTGGGGTACAAGTAACTAAACCTGCAACTGGTGCTGCTGGTTCTAGTAGGGTGATAATTCGTGGTAATGCTTCGTTAACAGGAAACAATCAGCCGTTATATGTAGTTGATGGTGTTCCAATTAATAATAATAATTATGGAGCGGCTGCTCAATGGGGTGGTTCTGACAAAGGGGATGGTATTTCTAATATCAATTCCGATGATATTGAAACGATGACCGTGTTAAAGGGAGCAAATGCATCTGCACTTTATGGAAGTAGAGGGGTAAATGGTGTTATTTTAATAACAACTAAATCGGGAGAAAGTAGAAGAGGAATTGGGGTTGAATTAAATTCAAACTTCACAATGGATAGTGCTATTTCTGATCAAGAACATCAATTGGTCTATGGTCAAGGTATAGAAGGTAGAGTATATACAAGTCAAGATGAGCTAATAGGAACAAGTGATGGTGGATTACAATCTTGGGGTGGTAAATTAGATGGCTCACAAGTTGTTCAATTTGATGGAGTATTGAGACCCTATAGTTATACAGGAAATGCTCAAGATCAATTTTATGAAACGGGTTCAACCTTTAGTAATACAGTATCTTTTACTGGTGGTGATGAGAAAACCAATTGGAGATTTTCAGTAGGCGATGTTCGAAATACAAGTGTAGTTCCTAACTCTGGATTTAACAGGAAGAATTATAGTGCTAGAATAGGTTCTCAATTTAGCAAGAAACTTTACGCTGAAATTTCTGGAACCTATATTCGTCAAACAATTAATAATGCAGTTAGAGTTTCAGATTTCCCACATAATGCAAATACTGGGATTGCAAATGTTCCTGCAAACGTAAATGTTCCTGCAATGGCTGGAACTACAGATAAGTTAGGAGCTCTTGAAAATGGAAGGGAAATGAATGTACATGGTACAATTTGGTGGGGTAACCCATATTGGGCTGCATACCAAGATGAAAGAAATGATGAGAAAGAACGTTTTATGGGGAATGTTTCATTAAAATATAACATTACAGATTGGTTGTATATCAAAGGTAGAGTAGGTATTGACTCTCAAACATTAGAACAAGATGAACGCCAAGCATATGGTGATTTAATTGATGGTGGTAGAGGTGCTATTTCTCACAATATAAATAGATTTTATGAAGAAAATATTGAGGGACTCATCGTTGCAAACAAAGATATCAATGATGATTTTAGTGTTTCTGGATTATTGGGAGCTAATCAAATGAAGCAAGAGAACACTTCAATGGGTGTAGGAGGAAATACTTTTGACATTCCATTCTGGGAAGTTTATGAGAATACTAAAAATAGGGGTGCAGGAAAAGGGTTTAATTCTCTACAGATTAACTCTTTGTTTTACACAGCTGAAGTTTCTTTTAAAGATTACCTTTACCTAACTGCAACAGGGAGATCTGATTGGTTTTCTACTTTAGACGGACGTAGTCAATTTTATCCGTCTTATGGAATAAGTGCAATTATAAGTGATATGATTGAAATGCCAAAAAGTATAACTTTCTTAAAATTAAGTAGTTCATTAGGTAGTTCAACGGGTTCAACTGGGCCTTACCAATTGAATTCAAGTTATGGGTTAGGAACTCCATTTAACGGGTATTCTGTTGGAGGTGTAGCCCAAGGAACCATTCCAAATGCTGATCTTACTCCTTTTTTAACAGAAGAATTTGAGGTTGGAATTGACTTTAGAATGTTTAGTAATAGATTAGGGTTAGATTTAACCTATTACACTAAAAAAACCACTGATGATATATTAAATGCTACAGTATCTCGTGCTTCGGGTTATGGGGCTAAAACTGTGAATATTGGAGAGATTTCGAATGAAGGAATTGAACTTTTGCTAACAGGCACTCCTTACCAAACTGAAAATTTTGATTGGGATGTTTCCTTTAACTTAGGGTATAATAAGAACGAGGTGGTAAGCCTGTTGGATCCTGAAAATGACGAAGAAATTAGAAGAGTAGCACAATCACGTCACTTGCATGCGTTTATTTATCATTATGAAGGTTTGCCTTATAGTCAGGTTTCAGGTTATAAGTATTTAAGAAATGCTAGCGGAGGTCTTGTCTTAAATGATGCAGGCTTACCTCAAAAGGATGAATCTATTGGTCTTAATGGCATCGTTCCATTTGGAACGGGTAATGCACCAATTAATGGAGGTTTAACTAACAAATTCAGATACAAGAGATTAACATTCTCATTCTTAATTGACTATAGATTTGGTGGGGTAATGCACAGTGGGTCTAATGCAAGAGCATACCAGTATGGTTTGCACGAAGATACATTGGAAGGAAGAGAATCTGGTATTGGAACAATCCCAGCGGCAAATGTAAATACATATTACAAAGCGATAGCTGATAATATTACAGAACAGTTTATTTACAAATCTGACTTTGTTAAATTAAGAGAGATTGTATTGACATATCCATTTTCGCAGGATTTAACTAGTAAAATGAATATTGATGCACTGGATATATCTTTGGTTGGACGTAATTTATTGACAATTTATAAAGATGTACCAAATGTAGATCCAGAATCTGCATATAACGCAAGTAATGGACAAGGATTGGAATTTTTCCCAGTGCCAAGAGTTAGATCTATAGGATTAAATCTAAATGTTAAATTTTAACAAAATAATTTTAAAATGAATATTATGAAATTTAAAAATTTTAAAATACTTACCGCGTTGTTAGGTTTTGTATTTGTTACCAATTCTTGTGATGACGGGCTAGCAGAATTAAATATAAATCCAGCAGCTTCACAAATAATGACTTATGATGCTCAATTGTTAAATGTACAATTGAATACATCTGGAAGTTTTCACCAAAACTCGAGAGGTTTATTAACGCAGGCAGCTGCATTTATTCAACATACTGCTTCCGAGAAAACAGAGGAACAATTTCCTGGAGGTAAATACTATGAGTTTAACAATATCACGGATGCTGTTTGGATTACAGAGTATCCTGGAGTTGTAAAGCAAATAGTTGATTTGGTAGATCGTACTTCAGAAAATCCTGAAGATGTGAATTATAATGCCATTGCACGAATTGTTAAGGTGTTAATTTTCCACAGATTAACTGATGAATATGGTGACGTTCCATATACTGAAGCAGGTAAAGGAGTTATTGATGAGAATGTTCTACCTGTATATGATACGCAACAGTCAATTTACGCACATATGTTGAGTGAATTGGAATATGCTGCAAGTGCTTTAACAACTTCACAACCGTCATATGAAGGTTCTGATAATTACTATGGAGGAGATTTGATAAAGTGGAAGAAATTTGCCTACTCCTTGATGTTACGTTTAGGTATGCGTATGTCCGAAGTTGATCAAAATGCAGCTGGAACATGGGTTGGAAAAGCGTTGGCTGGTGGTGTATTTACAAGCAATTTAGATAATACTGTTTCAAAACATGATGCAACTTATGGAAATGGTACTTCTAGGGCTTACCAATCAAATAGTTTCTATAGAATGTCTGCGACTTTGGTCGACTTTTTAAGAGACAGCAATGATCCTAGAATTGATATGTATGGCACGGTTAGAGGGGCTGGTGGCCCTCCTAAAGGTATGCCTAATGATGTAAACGCTTCTACACTACCTGATCCATTAGAAACGTATTCAGCCTTAAGAGACGAGTTTACACAATTGGATTCACCGATGATTTATATTTCTTATGCAGAAGTATTATTAATGCAAGCTGAAGCTGCTATTAGAGGATGGGGTCCTGGAGATCCAGCAACCCTATATAATCAAGCTGTACATGCAGGAATAAATCAATGGATAATTTATGGAATAGATGTACCAGATGCTACAACAATAGACGCTTATTTAGCGGGTCATCCATATGACGCAGCAAACGGTTTAGAAATGATTGCAAATGAATATTGGGTAACTACCTATATGAATTGGTATGAGACTTGGTCTAACTGGAGAAGAACAGGTTTTCCTGCTTTGACTCCTGTTGTTTATAGTGGAGGTTCAAATATTTCAGGAATTATTCCAACACGTTTTTCATATCCAGATGAAGAGTATAGTTTGAATCCGGAAAATATTAATGCTGCTGTATCTAGGTTAAAATCAGGTGAAAAAGACGACTTTAATTCTACTGTTTGGTGGGATGTAAGTCAAACAAATTAGTTGCCTTTTTTTAAAAAAAAACCGTCATATTGTCATTCAATAGACGTTTTGATTAAATTTTGAATTAGTAATGAATGGGTGGGTCTATTAATTGGATCCACCTTTTTTTAGCCTTTTATTCGAAATAGAAATGAAATAATATGTTGATTTTTGTATTAAATTTTTACTAAAAAATTGTAAGTTGCTCGGATGTATACTATGTTAAAATATGTAACGTTAATTTTTGTTTTTGGATCTTTTGCTTTGATAAGTAGCAAAGTAAATGCTCAAAAAGGTAAGAATGTCATAAAAAATAAAACCTTGTTTACCTTACTATCATCCAATATATCAGGGATTGATTTTAAGAATACTATTGTTGATAGTAAAGAAAATAATGTGCTAGAATTTGTAGCTTTTTATCAAGGGGGGGGCGTAGCTATTGGAGATTTGAATAATGATGGTTTAGCCGATATCTATTTTGCAGGAAATCAAGTTGAAGACAAACTCTACTTAAATAAAGGTGATTTTACTTTTGAAGATATTACATCTAAGGCAGGTATAATGAATAAAGGAGGTTGGTCTACAGGAATTAATATTATTGATATAAATGGAGATGGTTATAAGGATATTTATGTATGCAAGAGTTTGTATGATGATAGACCCGATTTAAGAGTCAACGAATTATATATTAATAATGGTGATTTAACTTTTACAGAATCAGCATCCAAATACGGTCTTAATGATTCAGAGCGAACAATGCAGGCAAATTTTTTTGATTATGATAAAGACGGAGATTTCGATGTGTTTTTAATTAATCAACCACCAAATCCTTCCATGTTGTCCAATTTAAAAGGTAGAAATTGGTTGGATTCTGATATAACATATAGGTTTTTAGAAAATGAAAATAATTATTTTCAAGATTTAACCTCTAAGTCAGGACTGGAAAACGTTGGTTATGGTCTGAGTTCTTCCATCGCAGATTTTAATAATGATGGTTGGCAAGATATCTATGTGGCCAATGATTATGAAGGACCAGATTTCTTTTACATTAACAATGGCGACGGAACTTTTACAAATAAGATCAATGAATATTTGAAGCACATTTCATTTTTTAGTATGGGCTCAGATTTTGGAGATATTAATAATGATGGTTTACTCGACTTGTGCGTTGTAGATATGGTTGCAGAAGATAATTTTCGAATAAAATCAAATATGTCTGGAATGAATCCTAAAGAATTTAGGAATATTGTTGACTTAAAGGGTCATTATCAATATATGTATAACATGATTCAATTAAATAGAGGTGAAGACGTAGATAGTAATTTTTTATTTAGCGAAATCGGCCAAATGGTTGGAGCCTCCAATACAGATTGGAGTTGGTCTCCACTTTTTGCTGATTTTGATAATAATGGTTTTCAAGATTTATTTATTACCAATGGTATTAAACGCGATATCAGAAATACCGATGCACTAAAAGAGATAGATCAATATTTGATAAAAATAATAGATACTTATAAAATAAAGGATCCTAAAAATAATACATCGATATTAAGAGACAAGGCTTCCCTTGATACTATGTTGAATTTTTTTCCAATACATAAATTGTCAAATTATATATTCAAGAACAAAGGCAATTTAGAATTTGAAAAAGTTATAAATTCCTGGGGAATTGATCAACCAAGTTTTTCTTCTGGAGCAGCCTATGGTGATTTAGATAATGATGGTGATTTGGACTTGGTTGTAAATAATGTTGATGATTTGGCTTTTATCTATGAGAATGAATCTAATAAATTATTAGATAATAATTATTTAAATATAAAATTTAAAGAGGGTAACAAGGCCAAGAGTTTTTTCGGAACACGAGTAGTTATTTATTATGATAATAAAATTCAAATAAGGGAATTGACTAGTGCAAGAGGTTATTATTCAATGAGTGAAGAATTAATTCATTTCGGATTAGCTGAATCAAAAAAAATAGACAGCCTTGTTGTACAATGGTATAATGGAGGTGCATCTGTAATTAAAAAAGTAAAGGCTAATCAAACTCTAGTCCTTGATAGATCAAAATTAGATTTCATTCCGAATTTAATTGTTAAAACGAATAAGAATAAAAGATTTAAAGATGTAACAAAAGATTTGAAAATTAATCATGTTCATGAAGAGAATGATTTCGATGATTTTGAAAGAGAAGTTCTTTTACCTCATAAAATGTCTGGTCTAGGACCTTGTTTAGCGGTTGGAGATGTTAATGGTGATGGTAAAGAAGATTTTTTTGTAGGAGGGTCTGTAGGAAATGCTGGGAGTTTCTTTATTCAAAATGAATTTGGAGAATTTTTAAAATTAAGTAAGGAATCTTACGATAGTTATGTTTACCAAGAAGATATGGGAGCTAACTTATTTGATGCCGATTTAGATGGCGATTTGGATTTGTATGTTTCTAGTGGAAGTAATGAGTACAATGCTGTAAATTTATTATATCAAGATAGACTTTATATCAACAACGGTTCAGGAAAATATACAATAGCCAATGAGTCATTGCCTAAATTGACTGCAAGCGGAGGAAAGGTTATTAGTGCCGACTATGATAAAGATGGAGACATAGATCTTTTTGTTTGTGGAAGGCAAGTTCCAGGTAAATATCCAGAACCTGCAGAAAGTTATTTGCTAAAGAATAATTGGATTGAAAAAGGGATTTTACAATTTGAAAAAATTGAAAATAATATCTTAATGAACTTAGGTATGGTTACAGACGCCGTGTGGACCGATTATGATAATGATCAAGATTTAGATTTAATAGTAGTTGGAGAGTGGATGCCAATTACTATTATAGAAAATAATGAAGGAAATTTCACAAGAAAAAATAATAATTCTAGCCTTAATAATACTACAGGATGGTGGTATAGCATTGAGGTTTCGGATATAGATAATGACGGAGATGATGATTATATAATTGGAAACCTTGGTTTAAATTATAAATACAAGGCAAGTAATGAAGAACCATTTACTGTGAATTATGGAGATTTTGATCAAAACGGTCACAATGATATAGTTTTGGGCTATTATAATTATGGTGAGCATTACCCATTAAGAGGTAAATCTTGCTCAACACAGCAAATACCGGAATTGAAGAACTCCTTTTCAAGTTATAATTCATTTGCAAGTGCTAGTTTAATTGATGTTTATGGTGAGAACTTGTTAAATATATCTTTGGAATATAAAGCAAAAACTTTTGCCAGTATATGTTTGGAAAATTTAGGTGCGGGTGAATTTTTTACGCATGAACTACCTAGACTAGCTCAATTGTCATCGATTAACGGTATCGTAGTTAGCGATGTAGATTCAGATGGCGTAAAAGACGTGGTTATTGCTGGAAATTTGTACGATTCGGAAGTTGAAACTCCAAGAAATGATTCAAGTGTAGGCTTGTTCTTAAAAGGAAATGGAGATTGTACTTTTCAATCAATACCAATGCAACTAAGTGGTTTAAGTTTACCTTATAACGTAAAGGAATTGAAAGCAATCAGGATAAAGAATAAAAACCATATTCTAGTTGGGGTTAATGATGGTCCTATAAAGGTAATTCAACATTAAGATAACAACTTGTAAAGTTAATGAAAATCAAATTATTTCAAATAAGAGTTATTTATATTTTTCTAATGTTGTCTATTTATTATGGATATACTCAGAATAACAATAAATTATTTTCGGCACTTCCAAATTCATATACTAATATCCATTTTAATAATAAAATTGTAGATGAAATAGATCATAATATTCTAATTTATTCAAATTATTACGGGGGTGCGGGAGTTGGAATTGGAGACTTTAATAATGATGGTTTACAGGATGTTTTTTTTGCAGGTAATTTGGTGAATGATCGATTGTATGAGAATAAAGGAAACTTAAAGTTTGAAGATATAACACAATTTGCAGGAATAGAAAACAATGGCGGATGGTCATCGGGTGTAATCATAGGAGATATAAATAATGATGGTTGGCAAGACATTTATGTTACTAGAGAATTATACGATGGAAATCCAGAAATTCGTAAGAACAAATTGTACATCAATACTTCTAAAGATAATACAGATCAAAAGATATCTTTTAAAGAGATGTCACAGGGTTATGGTCTAGACAATTCAGAAAGAACGCGTCATGCTGCTTTTATAGATTATGATAAAGATGGTGATTTGGATATTATCCTTCTGAATCAACCCCCTAATCCAGGTAATTTATCTGAGATGTATGATGTTAAATTATTACAAGAAAAATTTGCACCCAGACTGTATAAAAACAATGGAAATCAAACCTTTTCCGATATTACGGCACAAGCAGGTATTTTAAAGCCAGGTTTCGCCAATAGTATTTCTGTTTTTGATGCGAATAATGATGGTTGGCAAGATATATATATAAGCAATGATTTTGATGTTGCAGATTTCTTTTATTTAAATAATGGAGATGGAACGTTTAAAGAGGTTACTAGTGAAGCCATGAGACATATTTCATATTTTAGTATGGGCGTCGATGCGGCTGATATCAATAATGATGGTCATTTGGATGTAATGGTGGTTGATATGGTGGCAGAAGATAATTATCGAATCAAATCTAATATGAGCGGGATGAATCCTAAATTGTTTTGGAAAACTGTTGAAGAAAGTGGTCATTATCAATATATGTTTAACACGCTTCAAGTTTATCAAGGTAATGATTCTCAGATTCCTCAATTTAATGATATCGCTCAAATGGCTGGGATGGCAAGTACCGATTGGAGTTGGTCAAATGTAATAGCAGATTTTGACAATGATGGATATAAAGATGTTTATGTTACCAATGGTTTAATGCGTGATATACGAAATACAGATTCCGATACGACTGTTTCTAATTATATAAATCAAATTATTAATGAATGGATTATTAAGAATCCAAATGCGGGAGATATAAGCATATGGGATATTTTAGACTTGGAAAAAACGCTGGATCATATTCCTTCAGTTAAATTATCCAATCATGCTTATAGAAATATTGATGGTATGAAATTTCTAAAAGTTTCGAATAAATGGGGTTTAGATCAAAAAACGTTTTCGGCAGGTTGTGCTTATGGAGATCTCGATAATGATGGCGATTTAGATTTAATCGTTAATAATGTAAATGATTTGGCTTTGGTATATCGGAACAATTCAAATGATAGATCGGAATACAATTACTTAAGAGTTGAATTAACTGACAAAAAAAATAATTCTTCACTCATCGGATCTAGAGTAGAAATAAGTCAAGGAGAAAATAAACAACTATACGAATTTACTTCAGTAAGAGGGATGTACTCTTCGAGTGAACAGATTGCCCACTTTGGTCTCTCTAAAAATTCAAACATTGATTCTATTAAAATAACATGGCCAAATCGAGAAACAAGTGTGTTTAAAAATGTTGCTCCTAATAGACGCTTGCAAATTGATCTTGATTCATCAAAATTAGAGGATTTTGATAATAATTCAAATACTGAGACTTTGTTTACTTCATTTGAAGGTTTGAAAATGGCACATGTAGAAAACTTTTTTAATGACTTTGATAAACAAGTATTACTACCGTATAAAATGTCTCAATTTGGTCCAGCTCTGGCTATAGGAGATGTTAATGGGGATGGTTTAGAGGATTTATTTATGGGGGCTTCTACTGGAAACACGCCTTCATTGTACATTCAAAATAAATCAGGGGAATTTAAAAAAACAACAAATAAAGTATGGGAACAAGCATCGAAATATGAGGACATCGACGCCGCCTTTATAGATATTGATAATGATGGAGATTTGGATCTATATGTGGTTAGTGGAGGAAATGAATGGGCTCCTAATTCTGAAAATTATAGAGATAGAGTTTATTTGAATGATGGGAAAGGTGATTTTGTTTATTCTTCAAAGGTTTTGCCTAAATTAACTGAAAGCGGTTCAAGTGTTCGCCCTTTTGATTACGATCAAGATGGAGATGTGGATCTGTTTGTAGGTGGGAGGCATAAACCATGGGAATACCCCACACCAGTTAGTAGCAGAATTTTGAAGAATGAAAATGGGAGATTTAAAGATGTTACAAAATCGATTGCACCCGATCTTTTAGATATAGGGTTGGTAACAGATGCCGTTTGGTTAGATTATGATGAGGACGGATCTACAGATTTGGTATTAACCGGTGAATGGATGCCATTGACCTTTATAAAAAACACCCAGGGAAAATTCAAAAATGAAACTTCAAATTCTGGATTGATAAAGACAGAAGGATGGTGGTATAGCATAGAAAAAGGAGATATGGATAATGATGGTGATGAGGATTTAATTGCAGGTAATTTGGGCCTGAATTTTAAGTATAAAGCCTCGAGAACAGAACCTTTTGAAGTGCATTATGATGATTTTGATGAAAACGGTAAAAATGACATTGTATTGAGTTATTATAATTTTGGAGAACAGTTTCCTCTTAGAGGTAAGTCTTGTTCATCACAGCAAGTTCCTCAGATTTCTCAAAAATTCAATTCATATAATAGCTTTGCATCGGCAAGTTTGATTGATGTTTATGGGCAGAATAATCTTCAATCTGCATTAAATTATAAGGCATGGACTTTTGCTAGTGCCTATTTTGAAAATAAAGGAAATGGAAAATTTGCAATGAACCACCTTCCAAATGAAGCGCAAGTTTCTAATATAGACGATATTTTAATTCTCGATTTTGATCAAGATGGTAATAAAGATATATTGCTAGCAGGAAACATGTATCCTGTAGAAATTGAAACAACACGTAATGATGCCAGTGTTGGTCTTTATTTGAAAGGAGATGGTGAGGGAAATTTTAAACCTGTTTCAGCTGATGAAAGTGGATTTTTTATTACTGGAGATGTAAAGGCATTAGAAAAAATAATCGTAAAAAATAAAATGATAATAGTCGCGGCATTAAATAATGATCGAGTTAAAAGTTTTAAAATAAATCTTAAACACTAATCAATGAACAAATTTATACTTTCCGATCTCGACCTTGGTATTATTATTGGATATTTTATCTTTATAATGATATTGGGGTTTTTCATTGGGAAAAAACTGAAATCAGCAGATGATTATTTCTTGGCAGGAAGATCTATGATATGGCCATTTATTGGTATTTCATTATTCGCTTCGAATATATCAAATGCTAACTTAATAGGGCTCGCAGGTCAAGCATATGAGTCGGGTATTGCAGTATTTAACTACGACTGGATGGCAGTAGTGGTACTGGTACTATTCGCAATCTTCATTTTACCCATATACTTGAGGTCTAAAATGTTTACGCTGCCAGAATATTTAGAAAAAAGATTCGATGCACGATCTCGATTTTATTTTTCAGGCTTAACACTCATAAGTAATATTGTAATTGAAGCTGCCGCAGTTCTTTATGCCGGTGCACTTGTTGTACAACTGGTATTTCCAGATGTTCCTGTTTGGCAAATTGTAACGGTACTTGCGTTAATTGCTGGAACCTATACAATTACGGGAGGATTAAAAGCTGTAATTTATACAGATGCCATTCAAGCATTGCTACTTGTAATGGGTTCGGTAATTATTACCGTAATCGCCTACAATACAATTGGTGGTATGGAAGGGCTTAAAGAAGTAGCCACACCAGGGACACTTGATTTAATCAAACCTGCCAATGATGAATCATTACCATGGCCGGCATTAATTGTGAGTTTGCCTTTACTTGGATTTTATTACTGGACCACAAATCAATTTATTACGCAACGGATATTAAGTGCGAAAAGCATAGACCATGGACGTTATGGTGTTTTGTTTGCAGGCTTGTTGAAATTAATGACATTGTTTATCATGATCTTACCTGGGGTTATGGCCAGAAAAATATACCCGAATCTTGAAAATGCCGATTTAGTTTTACCTACTATGATTTTCGATTTATTGCCACATGGAATTATTGGTTTGGTAGTTGCCGGGGTGATCGCGGCTTTAATGTCGAGTCTGGACTCGACGCTTAATTCGGCATCTACTTTAGTAACAATGGATTTTGTACACAAGTTTAAACCAAATTATGATACAAAAAAGTTGATGAAAATTGGTCGGGTATCAACGGTGCTATTTATGACATTTGCGGTTCTTTGGGCACCACAAATTGCGAAGTTTGGATCATTATTCACGTATTTACAAACCATGTTGTCTTATATCACACCACCAATTGTTGCCGTGTTTCTATTCGGAATTTTTTGGAGAAAAACTTCTGCGAATGCTGCATTCTATTCTTTATTGATTGGTATGGTAACTGGAATTCTCATATTTATAAACAATGTTGTATTTGAAACGATCCATATACACTTCTTATATGTTGTACCCACTTTATTTGTGGTGACCAGCATTTCATTAATAGGGCTCAGTTTCTATTCAAAAGAAATACCTGTAAATGTTGATGAATATATGTTTAATAAGGAATCTTATAAGGAAGAAACAATAGCATTAAAGAAAGTAAAATGGTATTTGAATTATAGAAATTTGGCATTAATACTATTAATAATAACTGCATTTATAGTGTTAATATTTAGATAAAATTAAAAAGGAATGATTGAAAATAACAAAACAAAAACAATTGGTTTGAATATAGAAAGCCTTGTTTTGAATATGACATTAGAAGAGAAAGTGTCTATAATACACGCATCTTTAAAATTCGAATCAGGTGGAGTAAAAAGGTTAGGTATAGATAATTTGGTGGTGTCTGATGGCCCTCATGGGATTCGCCCAGAGTTGATTCCAGATATTATTGAATTTGTTCAGGCTAATAGAGATGATGATTTCTCTGTTTATTTACCAACGGAATTAGCTTTGGCTTCTACTTGGAATTCAGAATATGCTTATGAGTTTGGAAAAACTTTAGGTCTTGAAGCCCGAAATCGGGGAAAAGAAGTCTTATTAGGCCCAGGTATGAATATTATTAGGACTCCGCTTAATGGTCGAAATTTTGAATACATGAGTGAAGATCCCTTCTTAACTAAATCTTTGGCAGTTCGTTATATTCACGGAGTTCAAGATCAAGGTATTGCTGCTTGCGCAAAGCATTTGGTGGCAAATAATCAAGAATGTGAACGGTTTACAATTAGTGCCGAAATGGATGAAAGGACCTTACAAGAAATTTATTTACCTGCTTTTAAGGCGTCTGTAATAAAGGGTGGCGTAAAATCTATTATGGGTGCGTATAATCAATTTAGAGGTCAGTACTGTTGCCATAATGACTATATTTTGAATCGTATTCTTAAAGAGAAATGGGGTTTTGAAGGCTTTGTAATGTCTGATTGGAATGGAACACATGATACAATTGAATCTGGAAATAACGGCCTTGATCTTGAAATGGGTACCGAACAAGATTGGAACAATTATTATATGGCAAATCCTTTGATTGAAGCGGTTGAGAATAAAGAAGTTTCAATGTCTAAAATAGATGATAAGGTCAGTCGTATTCTAAAGGTAATGTCCTTTGTTAGAAATTTCGATGTAAGTACTTTGGAAACTTTAGATACTAAAAAGCATGATAATTTCGCTTTGAAAGTTGCAAGAGAGTCCATCGTTTTACTTAAGAATGACAATCAGATTCTACCGCTAAAACCTTTTAGCGTAAAGAGTGTTTTAGTTGTAGGAGCCAATGCCACAAGAAAGCATGCCATAGAAGGAGGAAGTTCTCAAGTAAAAGCAAGATACGAAGTAACCCCATTAGAAGGAATTCAAAACCGTTTTGAAGGTACTGAGGTTATTTATTGTGCCGGATATTCTGAAGACGAAAATGATGATGCTGCACTTTTAAGACAAGAAGCTGTAAACGCGGCAAAACACGCTGATGTTGTTATTGTTGTGGGTGGGTTGAATCATACCGCTCATGATAGAGAATATATCGATCGAGTAGATATGAATCTACCTTATGGGCAAGATGATTTAATAGAGGCTGTGGTTGAAGTAAATTCCAATATGGTGGTTGCAATTGTAGCAGGCACACCGAATAATATGAATCGTTGGATAGATAAAACACCGGCTGTAATTCAATCGTGGTATAATGGTATGGAAGGTGGAAATGCATTGGCAGAAATACTTCTTGGTAAAGTAAATCCTTCTGGAAAATTGACAATTACTTTTCCGAAAGAATTGAAAGATTCACCAGCCCATACAAGTGCAAAATCATATCCAGGAGTAGACGGACAAGTATTTTATGAAGAAGGAATTTTTGTAGGATACAGACATTATGACTTTAATGAAGTGAAACCTCAATTTTGTTTTGGGCATGGTTTGTCATACACTTCATTTGAATATAGTAATTTAAAGGTTTCGAAATCTAAACTTTCAAGTGAAAGCGATTCAATTAATGTTACATTTAATATTGAAAACACAGGTGGTGTTGCTGGTGCAGAAATCTCACAGCTATATATTATGTCTATAAATAGTAGGGTGAAAAAAGCGGTAAAAGAATTGAAAGGGTTTTCAAAAGTGAGTCTTGGTCCAAACGAGATTGAAGAGATTAATTTATCGGTTGGTTTAGAGGATTTTCAGCATTTTGATGAAAGCAAGAATGAATGGATGCATGAAACTGGTAGTTACGAAATTGTAATAGGGAGTTCAGTAGAGAAAGTTCATTTGTCGGTTGCCGTTGAAGTATCGTAGAAAAATTTTCATGAAAGGTTTGAAAAGAGCAGAAACTCAAAATTAATGATTTTATGAAAAAAATATTTGACGAATTAACAAGAATTGTCCGAGGAGATATTTTAACGGATAATATGTCATTAGGCATGTATTCAACAGATGCGAGTATCTATCAAATAAAACCTATTGCCATTGTATTGCCTAAAGATAGCAAAGATGTAAAAGCGGTTATGAAAGTTGCTTACACCAATAATATTACCATTTTACCGAGAGGAGCGGGAACGAGTTTAGCAGGTCAAACTGTCGGGGAGTCTATTATTTTGGATTTTTCAAAATACATGAATTCCATTATTGAAATAGATGAGGTTGAGAAATGGGTACACGTTCAACCGGGGGTGGCTAGAGACGATTTGAACGTGGTTTTAGAGCCTTTAGGATTACATTTTGCGCCAGATCCAGCAACTAGTAGCAGAGCAAATGTTGGTGGAATGGTTGGTAATAATTCTTCAGGAACTAAAAGTGTGTTGTTTGGAAAAACAGTAGATCATGTTTTAGAAGCCAATGTTGTTCTGGCTGAAGGAACTGAGTTGCATCTTCAGAATTATTCGCCAGAAGAATATCAACAAAAATCAGAACAAAATGACAGAGAAGGTGAAATTTATAGAACCTTTAAAGAATTAGTAACTCAGAACACGCAAGAAATAAAAGAACGATTTCCGAAGGTGATGCGTCGTGTAGGTGGCTATAATTTGGATGAATTCGTGAACACCGATCAATGGAATTTGAGCAAGTTGGTTTGTGGTAGTGAAGGGACTTTAGCAACGACAGTTGATTTGAAATTGAATCTAGTTGATTTGCCAAAATACAAATCTGTCTGCGTGGTACATTTTACAGAATTGTTAGAAGCTATTTCTGCTGTTGAATCGATGTTGGTTTATAATCCGTCTGCTATAGAGATCTTAGATAAAACAGTAATTGGACTCAGTAGAGAAAATTTAATGACAAAACAACATTGTCATTTTATAGAAGGTAATCCAGCGGCAATTTTAATCGTCGAATTTTATGGAGACACGAAAGCGGATGTTTTAGACCGGCCTAAAAAAATGATTTCCTATTTGAAAAAACATAATTTTGGATATGCCTATCCGTTATTTCCTGAAGGAGAAGCTTACAGTGATGTGTGGGTGGTTCGTAAAAAAGGACTCGGATTGATGCTCGGACTAAAAGGAAATAAAAAACCATTACCATTTATTGAAGATGCTGGGATCCCATCAGAATTTTTACCAGAATATATAGACCAAGTATTAAAGGTTTGCAAAAAGCATGGAACCAAAGCAGCAATGTATGCCCATGCCAGTGTTGGAGTTATTCATGTAAGACCCATTTTAGATTTGAGGTTGTCAGAGGACATTGAACGCTTAAAAAATATTACCGACGATACTTTTGAATTGGTCATGAAATATAAGGGTTCTTGGAGTGGAGAACATGGCGATGGTTTGGTGAGAAGTGCTTATAATAAGCGCTTTTTTGGCGACACACTTTATAATGTCTTTATTGATATTAAGAAGTTAATGGATCCAAAGAACTTAATGAATCCGGGGAAAATTATTGAGGCTCAAACCATAGAACACAATTTAAGATATGGTATTACCTATAAAGATGAAGAGGTGAAAACCGAGTACAATTATAAATCAGAAGAGGGGTTTGAAGCAGCAGTTCATATGTGTTCGGGTGTGGGTGAATGTAGAAAGATATTAGGAGGAACTATGTGTCCGAGTTTTAAAGCAACTAGAGATGAAGAACATTCAACAAGAGGAAGAGCAAATGCTTTAAGATTAGCCATGTCAAACCAATTGGGAGAAAAAGGTTTGTCTAGTAAGCGTTTACATGATGTTATGGATTTATGTTTGTCGTGCAAGGCATGTAAGTCAGAATGTCCCAGTAATGTAGATATGGCCAAGATGAAAAGTGACGCCTTGCAAATGTATTATGATGAAAACGGAATTTCTTTAAGAGATAAACTGATACGAGACTCGGCGAAGTCTGCAAGTAAGATTTCAGGTTCAAAAGCGGGTATTGTAAATGCCATTCAAAAAACAGAATTATTTAAGTATTTCTTAGAAAAGGCAGCAAGTTTTGACAAACGTAGAACCTTGCCAGATTTTGCGAAAGAACCATTTTATAAATGGTTTGAGAAAAATGCTAGAAAGACAAATGTTGGAAATAAGAAAGTGGTTTTATTTGCCGACACCTATATAAATTATCATGAACCTCATGTAGGTATATCTGCATTGAATTTATTAAATACATGTGGCTATGAAGTTATTTTGGCAAATGTTGGTTGCTGTCAACGACCAAAAATATCACATGGGTTTTTAAGAGACGCCAAAAAGGAAGGCGCCAAAACTATTGATGGGTTGAAACCATTTTTAGATCAAGGATTGAAAGTGGTAGTATGCGAACCAAGTTGTGCATCGGCCTTAAATGATGATATGCCAGATTTAATTTCAAATCAGGAAACAGCAGACCAACTAAAGAATGGCGTTATGATGATAGACGTATTCTTGGCAGATGAATATAAAAACGGACACTTAGATGTAGACTTTGAACCAGTATCAGATAATATTGCAATTCATGGGCATTGCCATCAAAAAGCATTATATGGAACAAATGCCATGAAATTGTTGCTGAAAAACGCCAAGAAAGAAGTGACAGAAATTCCTTCTGGTTGTTGTGGTATGGCGGGTTCTTTTGGTTACGAAAAAGAACACTACGAACTATCTAAGAAAATAGGTGAAGAAATTTTATTTCCAGCAATAGACAAACTTAAAAACGATCACGAATTGGTGGCATGTGGATTTAGTTGTCGCCATCAAATAGAGCATTTTACAGACGCAAAAACGAAACATTTTGTAGAGGTGATTAGAGCCGTAAAAAAGTAAACTAAAAGGTTTAAAAACATAAATTATAATGAGAAATATTAGCGAGTTAAACACAAGTAAAAGAATTTTGATGGGACCAGGTCCAAGTGATGTTCATCCGAGAGTTTTAAAGTCAATGGCAACTCCGTTGATTGGTCATTTAGATCCCGAATTTTTAGAGGTTATGGATGATATTAAATTTATGACACAACAAACTTTAAAAACTCAAAACCCACTAACATTTGTGGTTTCTGCACCAGGGAGTGCAGGTATGGAAACTTGTTTGGTGAACTTATTAGAGCCAGGAGATGAGGCTGTTGTATGTATTCATGGTGTATTTGGAAATAGATTGGCAGATATTGCGGAACGTTGTGGTGCAAAAGTTATTAAGGTTGAATCGGAATGGGGAAAGCCAATCAATCCTGATGATGTTAAAAAAGCATTGGCCAATTGTAATCCTAAACTTTTAGCAATTGTACATGCAGAAACTTCAACAGGTGTTTTACAACCTATGGAAGAGATTAGCAAACTTACTAAAGATGCCGGCGCCCTATTAGTAGTTGATGCTGTAACTTCATACTGTGGAGTTGACTTAAGAGTTGATGAATGGGGAATTGACGCATTGTATTCAGGAAGTCAAAAATGTTTAAGCGCATCTCCAGGATTGTCACCTGTTACTTTTAGTCAAGCAGCAATAGATGTTTTAGAAAATAGAAAAACAAAAGTTCAAAGTTGGTTTTTAGATTTAACTATGGTCAAAAATTACTGGGAAGGTGCGAAGAGAGCCTATCATCATACGGCTCCTGTCTCTGCAATGTTTGGAATGAGAGAAGCACTTCGGCTTGTTTTAGAAGAAGGGTTAGAAAACCGTTTCCAACGTCATAAAAAGAATCACGAATTATTAAGAGATGGATTGGAAGGTTTAGGGTTTGAATTTTTAGTTGAAAAAGAATATAGATTGCCCATGCTAAATGCAGTTAAAATCCCAGCAGGAATCGACGAACTTGCAATCAGAAAACGTTTGTTAAATGAGTACGATATTGAAGTAGGTGGAGGTTTAGGGCCTTTTGCAGGAAAGATATGGCGAATTGGATTAATGGGTGAAAGCGCAACAACAAACCATGTAAATATGTTGTTAGGTGCATTAAAAGCGATTATCTAAATCAAATCGAAAACAAATTACCTGATATATAAGATGTTAAGGCTGCTAATTCATGCGAGGTATCTATAACGGGTTCGGATTTTATCCTACCCTACTCGATTTGGCAAATATCAATCTCAAGCCATAATAACATCAGAACGAAATAAGATTAAACCGTGATTATGCAATAGGATTTGAATTTAGAGGATAAGAGTCTAATAATGTAATCTTTGATTATACTTTAACAAACACTCAAATGGTTAACCTTCCTATAGATTATTCAGACAAGCAAGTAACCCCTTTTGGAGGTATGAGTTTGACGAAAAGATTTATTGATAAAACAGGTATTCATGATTTTTTCAAAGAGCTAAATTTGAGGTAAGCCATCGTTGTGTAGTACACCCTTGAAGTATTTGCTGTATTTTATACTTCAAAGGTATTGAAGTAATGGGTATAGTGTTGATTAGATTTGTATCAATTGGGTAAGAAATGTTCGTTAAAACTGATCAATTAAACAAGTTAAAGATTAGGCTTTGCGACACTATCCCGTAAAGCGTGTAAACATAAAATCATAGGGTTCAATTTTTCAGAGAGCACTAGATTAGTTTTTAACTTTATTGATTTTTCTTTATTATTTCCATTCCATTCGTTCTTCCCAAATTTTATCAGCAGCCCGTAACGCCAATGCCATGATAGTTGAAGTAGGATTAACACCAGCCCCTGTAGTAAATGAACTTCCGTCCACTACATATACATTTGATACACTGTGTACTTTATTATTTTTATCAACCACAGAATTTTTTTCATTTGTACCCATTCTAGCAGTTCCCATTAAATGAGCCAAATTTGTTGGTGGAGGTACAATGACATCTTTAGCTCCAGCTACCCTTAAAACTTCGGTTGACTTCCTAACTGCATGATCTAACATTCTTTTTGAATTTTCGCTTAGAGAATATGTTACTTTCGCAGCAGCAATGCCATTAGAATCTACCTCTTTGTCATCCAATGTAACAGTATTAGTTTCTTCTGGTAAATCATCTGCAACCACAGTTAAACCTACTTGATGTGGAAATATTTTACCAAATTCAGCATGATGCGCTTTTCCCCAAGGAATATCTTGTGCCTGAAATAACGGTCCAAATGTGCGCTCTCCTATAAGCATATATCCTCTTGTAAAACCGCGACTTTCATCAGTTTCATAAAATTCTTGACTAAATAAGGGGCTTCCCATAGGTCCTATATGACTATCCATGGCTTCTTCAAATACACCATTAATAAAATGCGTAGGATGAATCATAAAGTTTTTTCCTACAAGTCCATTGCTATTGCCTAAACCGTCAGGAAATAAATTAGATTTTGAATTAAGTAATAAACGAGGTGTACCTATTCCATTGCAACATACAACAACAACTTTGGCTTTGATTTCTTGTACATTACCAACTTTATCAAAATAAATGGCTCCTTTAGCCTTTCCTGTTTTGTCAACAGTTATTTCTTTAACTCTTGACCAAGTTCTAATCTCTGCTCCATGATCAATGGCAAGTGGCCAATATGTTCGGTCGGTTGTGGCTTTGGCTCCCATGGGGCATCCAAACATACATTTGCCATGTAACATACAAGGTGATCTTCCATTGTAAGGTTCCGAAATAATACCATGATCATTAACCCACCAATGCCAACCTAATTTTTCAAAACCTTTCACCAATGTATGCCCCATTTTCCCCAATGGTAAAGGAGGTGTTTGACGTTTTGAACGGGGAGGATTGGCAGGATCTCCAGCCAAACCAGAAACACCTAGCATTTTATCATTAAGATCGTAATAAGGTTCTAAATCCCAGTAACTAATGGGCCAGTCGTCAGCAACATCATCCAAGGTTTTGACTTTAAAGTCGGATGGATGAAAACGCGGAAAAATACCTTGCCAATGTATGGTTGATCCCCCTACAGCATTAAACATCATAACAAATGGCGGATTTTCACCGTGTGTTGTCACTGGGTAATCTTCTTTACGGTTTCTTAAGTTAGGACTTAAATTAAAATCACCTTCTCTTGTTAATTGTGTTTCATAATCATGCTTCATAGATGGGAATGTTGAAGGGTCAATCCAACCACCTTGTTCCAAACATACCACTTTTATCCCTTTTGCGGAAAGACTCCAACTTAAAGCAGCGCCTGCGGCACCTGCACCAATTACTAAAACATCTATATCATCATTTTTCATCTTGCTTATATTTTGGTATACATCGGTGATATTCCTTTTACTCTCTCTAAAAGTTTTTCATTAAAAGGTTCCATTTTAGGTCCTAATGTTCCTGTTGGATGTGGTTCATATTTTATCAACTCAAATATTTTCTCGTTGGTATAATAACTTTCATAGGTAAAATCTTTTAATACCTTAAATAATTCTGGTTCGGTTAGCTCAAAATTGATCAAAATTTTCACTCGTTCTTTTTTGTTTAAGTTTGAGAAACTAGAATTTGAATTTTGTAAGCTATAGACTTCAATCTTATCTGTGATGCTTTGAAATAAGGGATGCAAATCTGGCAATTCTTCTATGATGTTTAAAATATAAGCAACACTTCCAATCTCAGAAGCCGAAGGCATTTTTTCATTTGCAGGAATAATTTCGTCCATTACAAATTTTAGGGTCTCTTGTTGCGAATTATCTAAAGTGGAATTACTTTCATCCTTTTTGGTTTTAGCACATGCCAATGGAAGCGTTAAAGCACTCGAAGCCAATAAAAGTTGTGCTGAAATTACCGCTTTGCTAAATCTTCTTCTTGACCATTTATTATTATTCATAAACTGTTTTTTATGGTGCCCAATAATTGTATAAACGTGTTGTGTCTATACTGCTATATGTGCATAAGTTAAAGAATCATTTATTGAATAAATTCAAATTAGGACGAAGGATCAAGTTTATTGTCCGAATGTTAGTTATTTTTTATCAAGCATAAATATAAAAATCAAAAAACCACTTGCGTGAGGGGGAATGCAAGTGGCTTTATCAGATGATTTCTCATCCATTCAAAATTAATCTATATTTTTAAGTCAATCCTTAAATTTTTTCTTTTCTTCTGATTGAGGCTACAAACCTTATCAATAATAGATTCAATTCTAAAGTCGTGGTCCGTGTTTTTGCTCTGGCCATTTCTTTGAGTTTTTTATTCGCTTTTCAATCTTTTGAAGGAATTTACTTACATCTTCTTTTGTGGGCGGTGAGTAGTTTTTTGTCATAGCTATTTTAGTTGTTAATGTCAGATAATAAGGAAGGTTAACATCTTCATTCAAATGTTTCAATGCTTTAAAGCATGAAAGCATGAAAGCATTTACAATAAAATCAACACTACTGTCAAAGAAATTGTTTCTTTCAATTATTCTACCTCTCTTTCTCTATTCTTCTAATTTTGGTCTCAAACCTCATTAAGAAAAGTTTGATATCTATTGTCGACTTCATATTGAATTTTTGGCAAATGAAGTTCCTTTAATGATTATTTTGTCAGACATGCTTAGGGGTTGTGAAGAAATAATATGACTAGAACTGACGAAGTTATTTTGTGCGCTAACAAGGCAAAAAAAATAGCTATAGCCATAGCTACAACGAGGCTTTTTAACGAAGTTAGCGTGCAAAAGAACCAGAAAGAACGGTTAGGTTATTTCATTACAATCCCTTAGCCTTGGTAAAAAATAACGATTGTATCAAAATTGTCCTTATTTACAAGGAATTATTATTAATACTGGTAGGAACAATTTAGTTGGCACAAAATTATTGGGCATAACTAAGGTTAATTTCTCATTTATATTATCTTTATTGTGTTTTGTTTATTGCTTGGCATGGATTTAAAGTCTATAAAAAGTATGAAGTGGAATAAAGTAAACCTTTTTTTAATTCAAAAAAGATTTTTTAAAAAACTCAAATGTCAAATTGCTTTAGGAAAAAAATCATATTTATATTGCTATTTGGCATGACTCTAATTCCCAATCTATCGAGTCAAGATCTGAAATTGGTTGCGAAGTTACCGTCCCTTGTAGATGAAACATCAGGAATTGAAGCGGTCGATAAAAATAGTTTTTGGACCTTTAATGACAGTGGCGGAAATTCAGAAATTTATCAAATAGATATACATGGAAAGTTATTGCGAACCTTAAAAATTTACAATGGATGGAATCGCGACTGGGAAGACATGAGTAAAGATGATAAGGGAAATCTTTATATTGGAAATATTGGTAATAATTCTAATGCAACAAAGGATCTCACAATTTTTAAGATTTTAAATCCTGAAAAAATCGAATCAAATTCAACTTCAGCTATGGTTATTTCTTATTTCTATGAAGATCAGGTTTCATATCCGCCTTCCACCAATAAACGAAATTATGATTGTGAAGCCATGTTTTGGTATAAAAATAATATCTACCTGCTTACAAAGCATCGATCATTTCCTACAGCTACCAATTTATACAAAATTCCAGCGAAAAAAGGAAACCATAAAGCAAAAAAAATAGACACATTTTATACCGGTAAAAAGTCAGGTAAGCCAGATGATTTAGGGAAATATTGGGTTGCTGCTGCAGCGATTAGCCCAGATGGAAAGAAAATGTGTATGATGAGTGAAAATAAATTATGGGTGTTTTATGATTTTAAAAAGGATCATTTTTTTGAAGGAAAACATATCAAAATAAAATTGGGTAAACGCACCCAAAAAGAAGCAGTTTGTTTTGTGACTAATGATAAAATATTTATCACGGATGAGAATAATAAAAATAAAAAATCGGGAGGTAATCTATATAAAATAAAATTGAAGGACTTCTATGAAAAAAATTAAATCAGCACTTATGAACTCAAAAAACAAGGTTTCAATACTATTATCTTTTCTCTTATTATTCACTTTTAGTGGCTTTAGTCAGGATCTAACAAATCCATACAATCCAGAACCATTAATGGAAAAACTAAAATCTGAAAAGGGCAGAAAGCCAAAAAAAATGCATTTCTTGGTATTTGGTGATTCTAAGGGATCCAAATATTTTCCCATGGTATTAAAACGGGCAGATTCCTTAAAACCTGATTTTTGCATTACTACGGCAGATCTGGTGAATAGAGGTGGTGGAGAAATCGGTAAGCAGGACTACAAAAAACTAGATTCCATGGGAGGTTGGTTTATGCGCAAATATCCTATGTGGCCTACAGTGGGAAATCACGA
>JAUXGV010000041.1 GCA_030621915.1 Flavobacteriaceae bacterium | reverse complement strand
AATACATGGTGTTTTAAATTAAAATAGGTCTCCAATAATTTCTTAAATTTATCTAATATCTCTATTTCATTAACACCGTAAAATGATTTCATTCGAAACTTTTTCATTTCGTCATTATCATCAAAAAAACCTACTGAAATACAAACAATTTTACCAAACTCAGCCCATATTCCAGCCCGTTCATAAAATTCTTCAGGACTAAAATCTTCTCTTCGTTGATATTTTGTTTTTTTAGCGAACAACTCTTTATTTACCTCATCAAGATTTAAAAAATCCGAATTTTCAGGAACGGTTTCAATATCTAAAAATAGAATGTGTTTTAAGTTGACCATTTATATTTTTAATAGATTTAATAGTTCAATGTTAACATATGAATGTTTCCGAAATTTTATTATTGAGTTAAATTAAGGTTAACCGAAATATGAAAGGTTAATTTTAATTACTTTTGGATAATAATTGGATAATAATGACCAATAAGAACATCAAAATTTTACTCGTTGACGATGAACCTGATATTTTGGAAATAGTGGGGTTTCATTTACAGAAAGAAGGTTATCAGATATTTAAAGCGAAAAATGGGAAAGAAGCAGTAGAAAAATCAAAAGCATTTGAACCCCATTTAATATTATTGGATATTATGATGCCCGAAATGGACGGTATTGAAGCATGTGAAAAAATAAGAAATCTGAAAGGATTTGAAAATGTAATCATTGCTTTTTTTACTGCAAGGGGAGAAGATTATTCTCAAGTTGCTGGTTTTGATGCTGGTGCTGATGACTATATTACTAAGCCGGTAAAGCCTAAAGTTTTAGTTAGTAAAGTGAAAGCATTATTACGAAGATTAAAAAATGAAGATAAAAAAGAAAAAAGAATACTTGAATTAGGGGACATAATTATCAATAAAGATGAGTATTTTGTTGAGAAAAAAGGTGTAAAAATAGTATTACCACGTAAAGAGTTTGAATTGTTATCACTATTGGCAAACACCCCAAATAAAGTTTTTAATCGGGATGTTATATTAAATACTGTTTGGGGAAGAGATGTTATAGTGGGTGGTAGAACGATTGATGTTCATATTAGAAAACTCCGGGAAAAAATTGGAGATGAATATATCAAAACAATTAAAGGTGTTGGTTATAAATTTGTAAACTAAATTTTGGAATTTAAACAAATACATAAACTTGCTTTAAAAACATCTGGAACGATTCTTCTTTTGGTAGTTGCGTTGCTTATCGGATTTAGTTTTTTAGACTTTTCAAAAATTACCATTCCCAAAATCATATTTTCTGTCATTATTTTATTTGTGTTGGTGTCATTTGTTGTAAAAAGAAATGTTGAGCAATTTTCCAGAAAAAAAATTCAAAAAATATATTCGAATTCTTCTTTATTTAAGAATTTGAATTTTGACAATGATGTTTTAAAACCCGATATCGAAACATTTTTTAATCAAGTCAATGATATCGTGGATAGAAAACATGAAGAAATAGAAAAATTACTTTCTAGGGATGATTTTCGAAGAGAATATTTGGGAAATGTGTCACATGAATTGAAAACTCCTCTATTTACAGCTCAAGGATATATCCTAACCTTACTAGAGGGGTCCATAGGAGCTAACCTACAACTAAAGTACTTGGATCGAGCGAATAAGAGCATAGAACGGTTGAATTTTATTGTTAAAGATTTGGATATGATTTCTAAATTAGAAACAGGTATGAAATTGAATTATACAACATTTAATATCATCAAACTTATTAAAGATGTATTTGAAATTTTAGAAATTAAATCTAAAAAGAGAAACATAACCCTGTCATTTGATAAAGTCTATGAATTTCCACTATTAGTCGTTGGTGATATTGAACGTATTGAACAAGTTTTGATCAATTTAATTGCGAATTCAATAAATTATGGTAAAGAAAATGGAGCTTGTACTGTAAGTGTCAAATTACATTCCAACAATCAATTTAAAATAAATATTTCTGATGATGGAATTGGGATTAAAAACAAAAACATCTCTCGATTATTTGAACGTTTTTACCGTATAGATAGTAGTAGATCAAGGGAACAGGGTGGTTCGGGGTTAGGACTAGCGATTGTAAAACATATTATTGAGGCACATTCTCAACTAATTTTTGCAGAAAGTAAATATGGAAAAGGTTCCACATTTTCCTTTACCCTAAGTCGAATTGTTTGATCTCTCAAATCAAATCATTTGATTGAATATAGTCCAAAAATTCAACTTTAAATAAGGTTTTAAAATCTACTCCATTGGGTTTTGGTTTTAATGTAAAACCCTTATAATCCTTAATCTTTTCTAACATACTTATATTAAAATCTTCTTGAGTTGAATATGGAGAAGTTTTCTTTTGTTCCAAATTTTTTGCCAAATATTCTTGTTCAAATTGACCTGGTGTAGGAATAAAAAATGCCTTAGCTTTTAATTTTTCCAAATCCATAATCGTTGAATATCCAGATCTGGAAATAATAACTTTACTCTCATTAATTGACCTCTCTAAATCTTTTTGCAACATAAAATTGACAATTCGTAAATTTTCAGATTCAGAAATTTCCTCTTGTTCTGAAACAATCCCTCTTATGAATAAAACTTTTTTATCATAAGTCTTTAATTCGTTTAATAATTTTTTTTCTAAAATCGATCTCTGAGGTTCGGGGCCTGAAAGTAATATCAATAAATCCCATTTTTTAGGAATATTTTGATAAGTAAACCTACTTAAAGTTCCTATATATTTTAATTGAATGTTCTGGTTATTTACATCCGATAAAATACCCGCCAAACTAGATTCATCATTATAATCAGGAATCCAACAACTATCAAATTTTGAAATGACTTTTTGATGCAATAGGCTAGTTAAAAAGGTTGTGATTCCAGAAAATACATTGATTTGATGAGTTATATAAATTGAAGGTACATTCTTGGATCTAACACCAAATCTATTGTCGGATATGATCCCTATTACCTCTTCCTTTTCTACTATTTTTTCAATAATATATTTCTCTTTATTTACGGATATTATAATTCTAGCAGAGTCATATAACAATCTGTATTTAAGCCTTGTGCCTTTTCTAGTATATTTTATATTGTAGGAAGGCAACCTATAACTTTTTAATTTAGGAAATTCCTTTTGAAGTAGTTTTAACGCATCACCATCACTAGCTATAATAGGTGTAAAGCCTTCCTGAATTAGGAAATTAATGATTGGAATACAACGGGTTGAATGACCCAAACCCCAGTTGAGCGGAGCTACAATTATTTTTTTATTTTTATAAATCAAACCCAATATCTGAACGATAGTTCATCTTATCAAATTTGATCTTTCCAATGTTTTTATATGAAAGCTTTAATGCCTCATGAAAATTATCCCCATAAGACGTAACGGCTAAAACCCTACCTCCATTAGTAACGATTTTGTCATTAGCGATGGAAGTTCCTGCTTGAAAAACAACGGAATCTTCAACATCTTCAATCCCAAAAATTTCTTTACCTTTTTCGTAGTTTTCAGGATAGCCTCCTGAAACTAACATCACGGTTGTCGCTGAACGATTGTCAATTTTTAAATTAAATTCTCCCAATTTTCTATTGGCCGTTGCATTAAGCAATTCAACAAAATCCGATTTAATTCTTGGAATCACTACTTCTGTTTCAGGGTCTCCCATACGCACATTATACTCAATTACCAAAGGTTCATTCTCTACCATTATCAATCCTATAAAAATGAATCCAACATAAGGAATACCATCCTTTTTTAATCCATCTATAGTAGGTTTTATAACACGTTCTTCAATTTTTTCTAACAATATTTCATCCGCAAATGGAACGGGTGATATGGCTCCCATTCCTCCGGTATTGAGGCCCTTATCTCCTTCTCCAATGCGTTTGTAATCCTTTGCATTGGGCAAGATAACATAATTATCTCCGTCTGTTAAAACAAAAGAACTCATTTCAATTCCATCTAAAAACTCTTCAATAACAACTTTGGTACTTGCTTCACCAAATTTTTCATTTGCCAGCATTTCTTCTAATTCATTCTTAGCATCCTTCAAATCATTCAAAATTAAAACCCCTTTTCCTGCAGCCAAACCATCTGCCTTCAATACATATGGAGGCTCTAGTTTTTCTAAAAATTTAAATCCATTTTCCAAGGTTTCCTTTGTAAAACTCTCATATTTCGCTGTTGGAATTTCATGTCTGATCATAAACTCTTTAGCAAACTCTTTACTCCCTTCCAGCTGAGCTGCATATTTCTGTGGGCCGATAACAGGAATGTGTTTTAAACTATTATCATTGAGAAAAAAATCATGAACTCCATTAACCAGTGGATCTTCTGGGCCAACAACTACCATTTGAATATTGTTCTTAAGAACGACATTTTTTATGGCTTCAAAATCATTTACATTCAATAAAATATTCTCTCCAATTTTTGCAGTTCCTGCATTACCTGGAGCTATTAATAGTTTTTCTATTTTTTCGCTTTGAGCAAATTTCCATGCAAATGCACATTCTCTACCTCCTGATCCTAAAATAAGTATATTCATTGTGTTTATCTAATAAGCTTTATCTTCACCTTTGAAAATATTAATAATGGTTTGCAACACTATTTTTAAATCTAATAAAAAAGACCAATTTTCTATATAAAATATATCCAATCTAACACGGTTCTCCATGTCTTCATTCTTCTCCACTTCGCCTCTATAACCCCTTATTTGTGCCAATCCAGTGATTCCGGGTTTTATAAAATGACGTACCATGAATTTGTCTACTGTTTTAGCATATTTTTTAGTTTGACTTAACATATGAGGTCTAGGTCCTACGATACTCATATCTCCTAATAAAACATTAAAAAATTGAGGTAACTCGTCAATACTTGTCCTTCTAATAATACTTCCAATTTTTGTGACTCTAGTATCATGTTTTGTTACCTGTAAATCATCGGCTTTATCATTAACATACATGGATCTATATTTATAGCAAATAAATTTATTACCAGATAAACCATCTCTTACTTGTTTAAAAAATAGGGGACCTTTCGATTCTAGTTTTATTAATATAAGTAGAATTAAAGTTAACCAAGAAAGTACAAAAATAATTATAACAAGTGAAAAGATCACATCAAATAGTTTTTTTATGAATCGATTTACTGGAAAATCTAAAGAAATCGTTCGTAATGACAAAATGGGAGTGTAATCGTAATATTCGACATCCATTTTGGTACTAAAAGCATCTTTTGATTCAGGTATTAATTTTAAGACCTTCAAGTTATTATCCGCAAAATTTATAAAGTTCTCTATTTGTTTTGATGAAAGTTCAGATATTGAACAATAGATTTCATCGACATCATTGTTTAAAGCGTAATCAAAACAACTTTCCAGAGTACCCAAATACCTTTTCTTTTTTTTATGATTCTCATCACTAAAATATCCCAGAATTCTATATCCTAATTCTGTATGTTCATGAAAAAAATTGGATATTTTTTTTGCGCTTTTATCTGCGCCAATTATGATTACATTCCTAAAATTTCCACCCCTATTTCTGTATTTTTTTAATACAAATAAATAAAAGGTTCTGAACAAAGAGATCATCAAAAAAATATAACTCAATGATTTAATATGATTCTCTATATCAATAGATTGATTTGTAAATGCGAAAAAGGCAAAATAAACAAAAGTAAAACATAGGAATTGCAAAAATAGCCTTGAAATAACATCAACATTTTTATTGTATCTTCTTAAGTTAAAAAAATTTAAATAATAAGAAATTACTAACCAGCTAAGATTTACATAAACTATATTCCAGGAATCAAAAAAATTTTCGTTGAAAAAATAAAGTAAAACTCCATTTATAATGAGCATATTGGTAATGACTGCAATGGGTTTAATAAATATGGAATATCTCTTTTTCAAATAATAAAATTTCTCAAATATACCACTTTTAAAAACGGACTAAGTATGCCTCATTAAAATTAAATCTTCCCATATTAATCTATTAAATATGATTTATAAAATATCAATTTGATCGATAAATCCATTAAGAACTTTTGCCTTAGAGAATTTATCAAATACAAAATTTCTTGCATTTTTACCTATTTCATCACCTAATATTGTATTCTCTTGCAGGCTTAAAATGCAATTTATCACTTCAGTAGGCGAATTACTTTCAAAAAAATATCCGACATTTGACTCTTTAAATATTTTTGCCACTTCAGAATCTAGATTACCTGTTACTATTGAAGGACGAGAACTTGCCATCATTCCTAAAAGTTTGGACGGCATAACGGCATCTATTACCTCATTTTTTTGAAAAAGAATATGCAAATCAGCACTCGACAAAAGCATTGGCAATTCTTCATAAGGAATTAAATTGTAATGACTTACAAAACTATATTTATTTATTTCTCTCAATACATTTTCCTTTTCTGCACCTTCACCAATAATGATCACTTCGACATTCTCAATATTTTTCAACGCACTTAAAAACTTAAAAAAAAACTCCCAATCTTGTTTGGTACCAATATTTCCTGAATATAATATTTTGAATTTATTTGAATTAAGGTATTCATGTGAAATATTTTTAGAGATATTAAATAATGACACATCTACCCAGTTTGGTAAATAATAGTTTTTAGCTGAAGTTTTTAGCTGAAGTTTCTGGAGCATACCATAGCTTATAGATGAAGCAATATCTGCCCTTTTTAAGATTTTCTTTTCAATCCAATTTAAACCGTTAATAATCCATTTTTTATTGCCCTTTAACAATCCTGAATTTATAGCGATGTCAAATTCAAAGTCTTGAATATGTATCCAAAGTTTAGATCCATATCTTTTTTTTAAGATCCATCCTAAAAAAGCTGAAGTAGTAAAAGGAATGATTGAAATAACAACATCTGGTTTTGAGACTTTGAATAGATTTATAAAATTTCCAAAAGTAAAACTGATCATATGCAGGATTCTTTTAAAAAAAGTAGGATTTTGTGGCACAAATTGTTTGCTCCTATAAACCCTAACGCCATTAATCGTTTCCTTAAATAAGTAATTTTTAGATTTGTAATCACTCCTAATTTTCCATTGCGGATAATAGGGAAAACCAGTTATTACAGAAACATGATAGCCTTTAGAAACTAAATTTTCTGCCATTTCAGTGGTATAAAGTCCAATAGAGCTATCTTCTGGAAAGTAATTTATCCCAATAATGGTAATATTCTTATTCAAGGCCTTCTTTCTTTTATAAGTATTGCTGGAGAACCTCCATAAACTGAAAATGAATCCAAATTGCTAAGCACGGTACTTCTTGCAGCAACAACAGCTCCCTCTTTAATGGTTATTCCCGGAGCTACAAAAACATCAGTTGCTAACCAGCACTGATCTTTAATAATGATGTTTTTTACAGAAATGGGAAAGTCAACCTTTGTATAATCATGAGTTCCCGTACAAAGATAGGATCTTTGAGATATTACAGAATTAGTTCCTATTGAAATATTTCCTAAACTATACAACACAACTTCATCCCCAATCCAACTATAATCACCAATCGAAACCTTCCATGGATACGTTATCTGAACGGAGGGTCTAATAATCACTTTTTTTCCTATTTTAGCACCAAAGCATCGCAATAAAAATCTACGCCATCCATACAAGAATTGAGGAGATAAATTAAAAAATATACTTTGAACCAGCCACCATAGTTGTACTATAACAATGGACTTTCCTCGTAAATTTTTAGGGTTTTTATATAAATTAAGGTTTTGGTATTTCATTTAAGAGTCTATTATTTTTAAAAAGTTATTTTTAAAGTGATTGAATGTAAATTTTTCTTGAAAATATATCCTATTTCTTTCTGCAATTTGTCGAATTATTGATTTATTATGATTTATAACTTTTAATTTATCAACGATGCTTTTGATACTTTTTTTCTCAACAAAATAACCATTTTCAAATTCCTTAATAATATCTGGAATGCCTGCATGCCTAGTAGTAATAATTAAATTTTGAGTTGCCATAGCCTCAATAATTGAAATTGGTTGACCCTCCATTTCATAGTAAGTGGGTAATACAAAAATATTGCTCCATTCCAGAAGATCTTTTTTCTCCTTTCCATTGACAACACCCAAATAATCTGTAAATTTTAATTTATTTAAATATCTGTTAATCGTCTTTTTATTATTTTCATCCATAATTCCAGCAATTTTAGCTTCATAATCAATATTTTCATTTTCCAATATTTTTAGTGCTTTCAACAATTCTAAGATCCCTTTACCCCTCATTAAATTACTTAAAAATATAATCTTAAGTTTATCTAATTGTACCTCTTTATTGTTTAATGTCAAATAGTATTCTGCAAAATTATGCAAAACGTAAATATTTTCATCCTTAATAAACGGTGACATATTTTTTTTTAATGATTCGGAAAGTACAATCCCTTTGGTAGTCCTAGATAATAATGAATAAAATATTCTTTTTTTGATACCGCTCAAAGTTTTGTATTCAGTACCTAAGTAATTACCATGAACATGAATAATTATTTCCTTTTTTAAAAGAGAAGATAATAATATAAATATCGAATATTTTGTTAATCCAAAAAATGTTTGACCAGGAGTAAGATAAATAATGTTATTTTGAAAAATTTTAAATATTTGAGAATTGAGTTTCAAATAGAAAAAGAGTTTTTTTAGAGATACTTTTCCTAGTTTCTCATCAAATTTATAATACGATGTATCAATGGTGTTCGCAGTAAAATCATCAGATTCATCTAAAACTTCTTTAACTACTTGATTTGCCAATGATACCCCAGTTATAGGTTCTGGAAAAGGCCCAATTAATAATATATTTTTTTTCATAATATATCCTCATCGTTATTCATAATCTGCAATAAACAAACAAAAAACGAATAAAAAATTACTCCGTTCTCTCTTTCCAAGATGTTCTCGAATAGCATTTCAGTTAAATAAAATAGAAGTATAATAATAAACAAATAATTCGCGTTTTCAAACCCTCTTTTTAATATTAAATAAAGTGAACAAACAATAAGTGTTAACCCTATGATTCCAACCGATAGTAAAAAACTTAAATATTGATTGTGCGTATTGTATCTGTTTTCATATAGATACGTTGATTTGTATTTTGTCAATAATTCATTTTTGGAATCTCCTATTCCATAACCGAATATGGGTTGCTCATTAAACGATTCAACCGCATATTTATAAATAGAAAACCTAATATTGGTTGAAGTAATATCGGCTTCATTGATATCCTCAATGTTAAATAATTCCTTAAATTGTTCTCTCCTTCTAGTATTATTAAACAAGATAAGGAAAAGGAAAAAGATCATTAAAAAGAAGATCGAAAGCTTTTTTAAATTCCCCTTTACTACTAGATAAAAAGTTACAATTGCTATTAAAGATAAAATTGGCCCTTTTTTATTCAAAACTAGCAAGAAAAATAATTGCAATAAAATAATAATTATCAAAAATGTATTGAACTTTTTAACGGTACTTTTCGTCAAAATATATAAAGAAAAGAAAATTGAAATACATATATGCATGGACATATATATTGAATGAATATTATATTTACCTAGTTTATTGTCAATTAAAAATATATAATGTTTAATGGATTCAAAAAAAGTAAACTCTCCTAACCAAAATATGAGAAAGAAAATTATATTAAGCATTAGTACAGCTAAAACGTAACTCAATAAGAAATTCTTTAAATTTTTAAGCTTTGAAACTAAAAATCCTTCTTTGGTAAAAAAGGAAAACAAAAAAGGAAAAATAATAAGAGAAGACATTGTTCCCAATTTATTTAAGGAATTGTTAAGGTCACTTGAGTATAATACACTTAATAATAATGTTAAATAAATCGCAGCATTTAAAATAAAAAATCTTAAATCAAAACGTAGTTTTTCAATAAAAATTAAAATTAACATTGTCAACGAAAAAAATCCAATTACAATAGATTTTGTATTAGATGGGAACAATACCAAAGTGAACATTAGAAAAAAGCTCGCCTGAAAAAGCTTACCATTATTTTTCTGATTGACCATATTTTAAACTTTTGATTATCATTTTTGGAATCCAAAGTACTCCTATCATGGTTCCGATAAAATATACAAAACCATTTGTAAAATCACCTCTTAATAAGAACATTAAATGAATTGCAAAATAAAAAGCAATTATTTCATTTAAAGAATCTCCTGAATTTAACCAGTTCATAAATTTTACAATAAAAAAAGAAAGCAAAATAGCCATTAAAATAATTCCTGCGAACCCAAAATTAATATAACCTTCAGACACGATTGGATTAGATAAATTGTTAAACAAAAAACCATGTTCATCTATTAAATGGTTTCCAACAACCTGTCCGGTAGAAAGGGGTTTAGATATCCAAATACTTCTTGGAATAAAAAAAAATAAGGCACTTAACAATTGATAACCAAAAGAATATCCATTTTGAGACACATAATCTACGGTTGCCATAATATTTGCAAAGGCATCATAATGCAGGGATCCGAATACCTTTATGATACTTCCTGATTCTATTATTGAATTAAGAAAAAGTTGAGGTTTTAAAATAATTTCATCAAATGGTATATTTAAATGAGTGAACGCCGACATTAATGGAAAAATAAGAATCATTGATAAAAATAAAAATAAAAACGTTTTGGAATTGCTATTAATTAATTTTGGGTAAAAAAGATAAATGAGTGTTATATAAATAGGACCCAAGGCGTTTCTTTTTTCTGTTAAAGGGTTTTTAAATATTAATAATAATAATATTAGGGATGCTAATATAAATAATGAAATAATTGTATTGTTGGTGACAATTTTTTTTTCTTTCAAATATTTATAGGTTATGACAATAGCTCCCAATGGGATTAAAAAAAGAACTTTTTTTCTTATCAATAAGCTACCAATAGATCGATCTGGTTGAGTCCAACTAGCCCTAATATATTCATCAATTAAAAAATTATAGTTAAAAATTCCTATCAATAAACAACCTATAAATAGTACAAAAATCACAACTGGAGTTGAATAATTGCTTTCAATAGATTTCACATTCTCAATAGGGTTGATATATTTTTTTTTAAAAAATATATAGCTTAAAATGAAAAATATATTACAAAAGAGGATTAAGAAATTACTATAAATGGTATCCCATGAATTATAAGGGTAGCCATTCGGGAACGAAAGACTATTGGTTTCAATCGAAGAAATCTGAATAATTGGAGCAACCAAAAAAAATAGGAAATTAAAAACAATATATGAAGACAAAAAAGGAGAATAATTCTTTTCCAGATTTAAATGATAATAGGCTAGAAGGGTTAAAAATAAATAGTTAATAAAAAAAGAAATCCAAACAATTGCCTCTGTATAAAAAAATAAAAATAATGGTGCACTTATTAGTAAATACAAAAAAGTTACGATAGTTTTCAGTTTCATTTTTGTCTTTTTATCGATACAAATTTATAAAACTTTTCGCCATAGCTTCAACAGAATAATTTTCTCTACAGAAATTACATATTGATAATCTTTTATCAATCCAATATTCTTTTTGCTCATAAAAATTTACTATCACTTGAGATAAAGATTCAATCTTATCTGTTTTAAAAAACATAGCATTTTCATTCTCAATTACTGCTTCAATTTCAGGTGAATGTTGTTCAATTCTAGAGACGATCATTGGAACTCCAAAGCCAAAACTTTGTATAACAGATAAACCTATATAACCCGGAGAAACACTTGTTATTGATGTGGAATAAAGTTCGTTTAACTTATCATAAGACCCAATATGGCCCAATAATTTTATCCTTGATGATAAATTATGATTAATGATATATATTTTAATCTTGTCTTCTTCCTCACCGGCTCCTATAATAAGTAGGGAGGCATTTTTAGGCAACTTTTCAATAGCTTGATGAAAGGCTTCTACCAATATTAATACTTTCTTTTCTATTGTAAGTCTTCCAACATAAATAATATTTGTTATCAGTTTCTTACTTCTACTTATGTTCATTTCATTTTTATAAAAAATCGCATTTGGAGCCGCTAGAATAGACTTATTTGGCATTTTTAACTCAAGTTCTTTTTTTTGTGTTTCGGTATAAACTATTATTGTATCTCCCAAAATTCGCATAGAGTTTCTAAGTTTATCTTTTTTACTATGGGCACCACTTCTGGACCACGCATGACCCCATAATATAGTTTTCCTATTGATCATTTTTCTTATCAATAGAATTAACCAATTTGAAATAATCCTTGGATTCATTTCCAAAACCAAGATATTGTTTTGCAGAATTATGTTCCACATTCCTGTTTGGAATAATGCCCTTCTTCCAAAAAGATAAAAATTCCTAACCTTTTTTGTAAACAGTATAGATTTATCGCTTTGAATTGATTCTTCAAAATAAAAATCCCCTCCATATATGTCAAAATCTTTTCCTAATTCTTCTTTTATAAATGAAAAGAATTTTTTTCTATAATCTGGTAATACCGTTTGTAAAATGATTAATTTTTTCATTCCTTTGAGTATTTTCTGAAATAGAGTGCTCCTAAAATAAGTAAAATAAATTCTGTAGATACGACAGAATATGCTGTTCCATAAATACCGTGTCTTTGAACTAAGAATAGGCTAAGTATTAAATTAAATATTCCCCCTGTTACTAAAATAAACATTCTTGTTTGATATTTTTTAGTGGCAGGCAAATACAGTGTATTATACAACATGTTTAATGCTGAAAAAATTGATATAAGCCCAAGTATTTTAAAAACTGGTGCGTAATTGGAAATAAATGGATCATTATAAATAATGGAAAGAACTTCGTTTCCAAAGGCTAGAATAAAAAGCATTATAAACAAACTAATAAACAAAATAAATGGAGTTAATCTTAAAATGATTTGCTTCTTTTTTTGTTTGTTTTGCTTCGTCAACCAAGGATAAATTGCTTGATATAAAGGAGTATAAATATTTTTAATGGCCAAAATTAATTTCTCCATGCTTGAATAAACACCCGCAATAGAATTTCCAGCAAAAATTCCTAATATAAATACGTTACACGAAGTGTATAATGTTGTGGCTAAATTTGAAATAAACAAACTCGAACTTTCAATGAACAATCTTCGAATTAAATCAAATCTAGGCCATTTAATTTTTACATACTTCAAGCTGAATAAAAGGCCTATTAACCCTGAAACTATAAATCCTAAAGAATTGAATAGAGGAACTAAAATATAATCAGATTCCTTCTTAATGAGTACGAAAACCAGTATTAAGAATATTACACGGGCTAAAATATTTATCAAGGTAATAAATTTCATTTTTTCGGTTCCCTGAAAGAACCAAGTAGGGAAAAGTGAATTACCAATAACAATTCCAAAACTTAAATAATAAACATCACTATCCATTTGAAATCTAGTAAACAAATGGATAACACAAAATAAAATGAAAAACGCCGCAATTAACAAACCAAATTTAATCGTCATTATTGCTGAAAATATATCTGCAAGCTCTTCTTTTTTCTTCCTTCTAAGCGATACTTCTCTCGTGCCACTGAGGTTAAAACCGAAATCTACAAATACCGATAGAAAAGTAACTAATGCTTGCGCGAACATCACCAATCCAAATTTTTCAACACCCAAAACCCTTACAAGATATGGTAACGTTATTAAGGGTAAGATATAATTTGCACCTTGAAGAACAAACAACGAAAAATAATTTGTTGCTATAGTTTTCTGATCTTCCTTAATTAGTTTGAAACTTCTATACAAGAATTTCATTCTTACAATGTCTTTAAATGATTGTAAAATATTATAAAATATAGAAGTTGAATATTCACCATATGCTGTTTGAACTCTTTTTATGTATAGGAATTTTATTGAAAAAATTAATTAGAAACTGTTTTTTCAATAATTTATTTATAATTACTTAAATATTGATTCAATTGAAAAAGTAAAATTAACAACATCATTAAACTCCCAAATAATACGGCAAATTGAAAATATTTTTTCTCCGCTATTTTATTGCTTGAAACGCCGACTTCATTAAAATCAGAAATTATATTTAAAATATTTTCACTTTTTAATATTTGAGAATTTAATTTTTCTATCTCAAGGAGAATTCTATTTGAAGTATTAAAAAGTTCAAGATCATTTTTACTATTATCAAATTGCTTCTGAGAAAACTCTATAGTTGAATTAGATGTCGTCTTTTCAGCTTCTTTCAAGGCAACTACTCTATATAATGATCTTAAAGAGTCTATTTGTGTGAGATTTTTTCGAAGAGTACCCAGTTTTAATTTTAGTTCGTTGTTTTTTAAATCTCTTCTTCTTTTTAAATATTCATTTTCGACCAAAGCTTTAACACCTAGTGATACCTTTCTAAAAATTTCTTTGGAAATTGATTTAACGATTAACTCATGATATCGATAATCATATTCATCAAATCGTTTTTTAAAATCCTCTACCTTAAAGCCTTTGGTAAAAATAGTGTCGGTATTTTGTAAATAATCATCGTAAGATTTATATAAATTTCTTTTTATTTGATATGCAGAAATCTTGAAATGTGTTAATTGAGATGCCTCCTTACTAGTAATTTTCAATGCTTTAGCCAATGATAATGTATCCCTTTTGATCAATAGATCATCCAAAAATTCTATTTGTTTATACAATTGAACGCCACTTCCATGATTCGTTTCAACTATCAAATTCGATACATACTCTTTTGGGTGACTAACCTCAATAAAATACCCCACCACGGCGCCAAGAAGCAGTGATATTCCTAATTTTAAAGCATTACTTCGTAAAAAAATTAGGAATAATATTATTAAATGAAATAGGGCTCTAAAAATTCTACCGATTCCATTAAAAAAATTGGTTATACCACTTCCAATAACTTTAAACAAATTTCCTAAATCAATTTCTTCCTCTTGATTTTGATTTTTTTCCGCCATTTTTAATATTTATTTAATACAAATATAAGAGAATGTCCTTTATTAAAATATCTGCTCCAATATTTTTTGAGTAATGATATAAGTCGGTCGAACTCCCGATGTGCCTAAACCTCCCGATGCCAATGTACTTCCTGATTCCAAAGGGTTATCCGAAGCATAATATGCATAACGGACTTTTACTTTTTTATTGATGTTACCTCTAATTTTAGAGGCCGCCTGAATAGCTTTCTGATAATGGGCTCCTTCCATTTCAAGTCCAATTGCTTGCCATGTGGAATTATGGAAAAACTCTAAAATATCTCTATTTTGTAGAGAAGTTCCTAAAACAGTAACCATAGCTCCCTTTAAAACATCCACTCCACAATCCTTAAAATCACTTACTTTTAATTGATTCTTAAACGGATAATTATCCGCAGTACCCTCGAAGAGATGTGCTTTAGGAATCATGATATCACCTTTACCTCCTTGTAAAATTCCCGCTTTCCCCATTATTGAAATAGAATGTACATTCAAATGATGCTTTTCATTGTCTTTCGTAAAATATGGTTTTAACAATTCATCCATAGTTTCATAGGCTTGCTCCCCAAATGCATAATCCATAACAATGATTACTGGTTTTTCTTTTTCCGAATCCAGTTTTTTATAATTGGTTTTATCAAAATCTATTTTCGCGGTATCAAAAATTTGAACATTGATATTGGTTCCGGAAGTATCCTTAATGAAGGTTAAGCCATGTAGCGAGGCTTCTTTTTTAATCTTTTTCTGTAAATCATTATTTTCTGACTTACTTAGTTTTTCAAATAATGCTAACTCCGAACTTTCTTTAGGTAAAATTACTGGTGCATATATCGAGTTCATAACACTGTGCATATTGGCACTGATAATATGAACGGGACGTTGAAGTAAATTCTTTTGTTGCAACGTTTTCTTAATATTTGTAGCCCAAATCTCACCATAAATATGATGCCCTATTCTTTCACTCAACAAAGGGCTAAAGGTTACGACATATTTTTGATCCAACAATTTTTCATTTAATGCCAATTTTCCCATCCAATAAATTATATTGAATAATCTGTTGGGTTGAGGTTTTGTCGAAAAATTAGAGTCAGCCTCCTGAATTTCTTCAAAACTTCTTCCTAAAATACTTGATAAATGAGTATATAGAACTTCCCTTTCTTTTTTATCTAATTTTTTATTATTGATCACAATATCTTCCAAAATCGACCACTCACGTATCATTTCATCATTTTCATTGTCTAAAACCTTATCCGCTATTTTATGAGATTCTATAAACATAAAAGTCAAATGAGTCAAAATGTCATAAATATCAGACCTTCCTCTGGTGATCACAATGTTCATCTGATCCCTATCAATTCGGTAACAATTTCTTCGTCTTTTCGCAGGTACAATAATCTTGAAATGTGAATTTAAAAAACCTTCATCCGCAGTTAAATTTATATATCTGCACTCTTCGATTCCATAGGGTAATCGATCGATAATATATAATAACCCTTCTAATTCAGATTTATCCTCGGCAATGGAGCCATAAATTTCCGGTTGTAATGTTAAAAGAGCATCTTTAAGCGTTTTTCCCGAAACACCGGTTGGTTTATAAAAACCTCGATTGAATAAATGACGCATGGCAACATATATCCTTTCTATTGCATTGGTAGACGTTTGAGATTTGGTTCTTTTAATATTACTCATTTTTTAATATGTGGTTGTATTGATTTGTGTCATTTAAAATATTTACAGCTTTTAAAATTGATTGATTATGAACTATATGATTTTGATACTCCCCTTTTTTATAATAATATCGATTGATTATTTCATCCGTTATATTATTTTTAATTATCTCCTTATTCTTGGACAGTTCATTCATTTTTTCAGATTTTATCTGAATTAATAATTTTTGATAATCATTTTCTGTAGAATTGGTTAAATTTTCTTCCTTAGCAGTTTTAAAGGCTGATTCGAATTTCTTTTCACTTAAAGTTTTAAAAGTAGAATCATTAGTTTTTAAATATGAAATAAAATCTTGATAGTCAATATCATTAAATTCAAAAATTTCTGGAGATACAATACTGTCATTATCAAAATAGAAATCTGTTGCGTAATTAAAAATTGCTTGTGAATTTAATAAAGCCATGGTAGAACTTGTCTCCTTTGTTTTTTCTATTTTCACATCCGGTTGGATACCTCCTCCATCATAGACCGTTCTTCCATTTTTTGTTTTAAAGGAATGTCTCTCTGTATCAGAGAATTTAGGAATCTTACTTCCTTGTCTATTCGTATAATCTAATTCTTGAATATTTCTACCGCTGGGTGTATAATACTTTGAAATCGTTAATTTGAATTTCGTTCCATAACTCAAATTTCTATATCGCTGCACCAAACCCTTTCCAAAAGATCTTTCCCCTACAATAACTGCTCTATCCAAATCTTGTAAAGAACCAGCAACTATTTCAGAGGCCGAGGCAGAATTTTTATCTATCAAAACAACCAAAGGAATCTCCAGGTCCATAGGTTCTTTTTTAGTTTTATAGGTTTCACTCCATTTTTTTAATTTGGCTTTGGTAGTAACTACTATTTCATTTTTAGGAACAAAAAAGTTTGTAATCGAAACTGCTTCATTTAGAAGTCCTCCTGGGTTTCCTCTTATATCCAAAATTAGTTTCTTCATACCTTGTGATTTTAAATCTACAATGGCATTTTTGATCTGAGGTGTTGCTTTGCTATTAAACCTGATAAATGCTATATAACCAATCTCTGCTGTAATCATTTGATAATGAGGAACTGGATTAACTGTAACCTTTTCTCTTACAATACTTAAATTCAAAGATTTATCTTGCCGTTTAACAACAATATTAACCGTACTGTTTGCAGACCCTTTTAGTAGTGTTGTAACTTGGCCATTTGGATAATTTTCAACAAAAACATCGTCAATTTTAATAATCTCATCACCTACTTTTAAACCTGCTTCATCAGCGGAAAACCCTTTATATATTTCAACAATAATTAATTTATCATCGTAAAATTTTGATTGTGCGCCAATTCCACTATATTCTCCCAACGAATTTATCTTTACTTCTTCAACGCCTTGTTCATCATAGAACCTTGTATATGGATCTAGATCACTCAACATCTTTTTAATCGCATTATCTGTTAATGTTGCCGGATTGATTTCGTCAATATAATACATATTGAGTTCCTTGAATAAAGTTGTATAAATTTCTATTTGTTTTGCTACTTCAAAGAAGTCACTTTTAAAAGCAAACAAAACTGAAATTGATATTCCCAATGACAGTGCTATAATTGTATTTTTTATATTTTTCATAATCTTTCTTTTATGCTCTGTTTATTCTAAGAAATTTATCCATAATAGAAATCATTTTTTCTTCTAATTTAGAGTATTCCAGCTCAATTTTGCCCACATATATAAACATAAATATATGTTTTTTAGTATGTTCAGATTGATAAATTAAGTGCTTATTTTTTCGGTAAACCTCTCGCAACAATCGTTTGATTTTATTTCTATCCACTGCTCTTTTAAAATTTCTTTTCGAAACTGACATTCCGGCCTGAATTTTAAAGGGTGAATCGTGCTCTAATTCCAAATAAATTAATCTGATTGGGAACGCAGAAATGGAACTTCCCTGAGCAAATAATTGGTCAATTAATTTACTTTTTTTTAATTTTTCTTCTCTTTTATAACTATGTTGCATTTTTACAAAAATATGAATTTAATAATTAGAATACATCTATTTTATTAATTCAATAATTGTAAATTTGTTCTACACTTAATAATTGTCAATTATGATTCAAGATTTATTTCAAGCTCCGGATTATTATTTATTAGATGATCTTTTAACCGAAGAACATAAAATGGTTAGAGATGCTGCTAGAGAATGGGTGAAACGAGAAGTTTCTCCAATTATTGAAGACGCTGCACAAAACGCCAAGTTTCCAAAACAATTGTTAAACGGTTTGGCAGAAATTGGGGCCTTTGGCCCTTATATTCCTGAAATTTATGGAGGAGCAGGGCTGGATCAGATTTCGTATGGCTTAATTATGCAAGAAATTGAAAGAGGAGATTCTGGTGTTAGGTC
>JAUXGV010000057.1 GCA_030621915.1 Flavobacteriaceae bacterium | reverse complement strand
ATTCAAAGGTATTACTAGTTATTTTTGTCAGTTTAGGCTGGGTTAAATTATTGCCCCAAGTACCTATGACATTTTGCCATTGATCTCCATCCACAGTTAGCCCGGTATGCGCATAGATATCCCCTGTATATCCGGCCAAACCAGTCCCAGTAGTTGTTAACGCAATTGTTATTTCATTATTAGCAGTTGGAACTGCTGGTGAAGTTGTAACCTGAGCAAAAAGTAAGAATGGTAAAAAAAGTAAAAAATAAAGTAGTTTTTTAATTATAAATATGATAGAAAAGGATGTTTTACAACGGCCTTTTCTAATAATTAAAACACCTTTCATAAAACTAATTTAATTTTGAGAATTAATTTTTAATAAAAACTTGCTAATTATTTATATTTCACTATGTGAATGTATACAAATCTTACTTATAAAACATTGTTGAATATCTGTTGTACACCTACGAAACCGTTATAGTGTTAATAACTTTTTTTACGCAAACGTTTGAGGATAATATCTTTCTTTCTAATAAAATTGACAATTAATGAATATTCAGTCTTATTTTTAATAATTCTATTTTATTCAGAATTTTTAAATTGGTGATTTATTCATCAATAAAAACACTAATTTTAGCATATGAAATCCAAAATAACGCTCAAGAAAATTGCCAAAGAATTTGACGTTTCCATATCCACGGTTTCAAAAGCTTTGAAGGATAGCCATGAAATTAGTGAAGAAGTAAGAGAAAGAATAAAAGCCTTTGCCAAATACTATAATTATAAACCAAATAGTTTAGCAGTCAATCTTCGCAATCAAAAAACCAAAACAATTGGTGTTATCATACCCCAAATTGTTCATCATTTTTTTACAAAAGTAATTAGTGGTATTGAACATATAGCCAATGAAAACGGTTATAATGTAATGATTTGTTTGTCCAATGAATCTTATGAAAAAGAAGTATTAAATATGGATATGCTTGAAAGTGGAATCGTCGATGGTATAATTGTATCAGTTGCTAAAGAAACGGAAGAGAAAGAAGATTATAAACATTTTAAACAACTAATTGATAACGGATTACCCTTGGTACTGTTTGACAGGGAAATCCCTGAAATTAATTGCAATAAAGTGATCGTTGATGACTTTGGAGGTGGTTTTTTAGCTACTAAACATTTGATGAATATAAGTTGTAAAAGAATTGCAATTATCACAACTCCAGATCATGTTATGGTTGGAAAAATAAGAAAGGAAGGCTATATTCAAGCCTTAACGGAAAACAATTTTCCTATTCAAGAAGAATTAATTATCAAGGTTAATGAAAAATACGATATAACAAATCAAATTCAAAAGCTTTTTGACCAAGCCAATCCACCTGATGGAATATTTGCAGTGAATGAAATATATGCGGCTACTGTAATTAAAATTGCACAAAAAAGAAATCTAAAAATACCAGATGAAATTGCTATCATGGGCTTTACAGATGGCTTAATTTCTGAATACACCACCCCATCTCTATCTGCTGTTGACCAGCATGGTTATACCATGGGGGAAAAAGCAATGGAATTGCTTTTGGATGAAATAAATTATCAAGACTCTGATTATAAGTATAATACAACTATAATAGAGACAGATCTAAAATTGAGAGAATCCACTAAAAAGCAAATTATTAGTTATTAACAATATAATTTATATATTTGCGACATACTTAGTAATTATTTCACACTTGCTAGTTTTTTATACTTCACACTGAATAGATAAGATATTTATTTCTTGTCTAAACTTTATTACATTTTTAAAATCGAATTTAGTAATTGTTAGATAATATGTGGTACAAATTTGACTCAGAGATTTGATACTTATTTGAGGCAAAAAATCTAAGCATAGCAGTAGCTATGGTTCTGTTTTTTAACAAAGAATAAGTATCAAATATCAAGTCAAAATGCATTAGTTATTGTTTAACAGTTACTTAGGTATTAATTATTTAATACAATTTTATATAAATTCTTAGATGCTTTAATTGATTAAAGTATTTAAAAAACGTTTAATATATGGAAAAAAGACGTCTTAGTTTTTGGGAAATCTGGAACATGAGTTTTGGGTTTTTAGGTATTCAATTTGGCTTTGCATTACAAGGCGGATTTATGTCTCGTATTTTTCAAACTTTGGGAGCAGAAAAAGATGCCATCCCTTTGCTTTGGATTGCAGCACCCTTAACAGGATTATTGGTTCAACCTATTATAGGGTATTTAAGTGATAATACATGGAGTGTGAGATGGGGGCGGCGAAGACCTTATTTCTTGATTGGAGCCGTTTTAAGTTCATTTGCCTTATTTTTTGTACCACATTCACCAGCGTTATGGGTTGCTGCCGGCTTTTTATGGATTTTAGATGCATCAATTAATATTTCGATGGAGCCATTTAGGGCATTAGTAGCAGATAAATTGCCAGACTCACAAAGATCTTACGGCTTTATGGTTCAAACACTTATTATTGGGGTGGGGACATGGGTTGCCAGTAATCTACCTTGGTTTGTTACTAAACTTGGTATCAGTAATCATGCAGCTGCAGGTATCATACCCATGTCGGTAAAAGTCGCGTTTTCAATTGGTGCTTTCGTTTTTTTGGTTAGTATTTTATACACTGTTTTTACTACATCAGAATATCCACCGGAAAACATGGAGGAATTTGAACGCGAACGGGATGCATCAAAAAATACTTTTATTAGTGATATTTTAAACAATATTGGTACTATGCCCCTAACCATGAAAAAACTTGGTTTAATTCAATTTTTTAGTTGGTTTGCTTTTTTTACCATGTGGAGTCTTGCACAACCAGCCTTAACAGAACATGTATTTAAGTCTCCTATTCCTATTGAATCAGCCTATAATTTGAATGATGCTGTACAATTGGAAGCTTTTAATCTAGCAAATAATAATTATCAAAATGCTGCAGATTTGGTTGGATCTTATATGGGTAACTACGGCTTATCTTCAATGGTTTTTGCCTTATTACTGGTGTTTTATACAGCCAAAAAACGAATCAACAGAAAGTATGTACACATGGTATCCCTAATTTTGGGGGGCCTTGGCTTTATTTATATGTATTTTGTTCCATCACCTGAACACTTAATTATTTCATTTACCCTTATCGGAATAGCCTGGGGAAGTGTCCTATCAATGCCATATGCCATGTTATCAAGTTCAGTCGATCCAAAAAAAATGGGAGTTATTATGGGAATCTTCAATATGTTTATTGTAATTCCTCAAATAATTGCTGCTCTTGGTGGAATAAATTTTGCTTATAAATTATTAGGCAATCAAACAATTAATGCCATGTTGGTTGCTGGAATTAGCTTGATCCTTGCCGGACTCTCAAATTTATTAATTACAAATAAAAACGCAATTACATATCAAGGAAATGACTAAGAAAGCTTTCATATTTGATTTAGATGGTGTTATTGTTGACACTGCAAAATTCCATTATTTGGCTTGGAAACAATTAGCCAATGAATTGGGCTTTGATTTTACCGAAAAACAAAATGAACAATTAAAAGGTGTTAGCAGAATTACTTCTTTAGAAATATTATTAAAATTTGGCAAAATACAACTCAGTAATGAGAAGAAGTCAGCTTTACTTAAGGTTAAAAATAAGCAATACCTAGGATATATCTCTAAAATGAATGAAAATGACATTTTACCTGGTATAAAAAGCCTGTTACTTTTTTTAAAAAAAAACAATATCTCGTTCTCTTTGGGTTCCGCCAGTAAGAATGCAAGATTAATTTTAAAGATCTTGGACTTGCACGATCTTTTTGATGCTATAGTAGACGGTAATGATGTTAGTATTGCAAAACCTGACCCCGAAGTTTTCTTAAAAGCAGCCAAAAGTCTTCATAAAAATCCACAAGATTGCATTGTTATAGAAGATGCGAAAGCAGGTATTCAAGCTGCAAATAATGCAGGAATGATTAGCATAGGCATAGGAAAAAAAGAGGTTTTACAAGAAGCAGATTTTATTTTAGAGTCCACCAAAGAACTAACTATTGATTTTGCCAAAAAATTAATAGACTAAAAACTAAACAAATGAATCAAAATTATATCATCCCCAACGAATGGTCAATCATTGAAGAGGGGTTTCATAAAGAAAATATTACAACATCTGAGAGTATATTCAGTATTGGTAATGGTGCCATGGGCCAGCGTGCTAATTTTGAAGAAACTTATACTGGTGAAACTTTCCAGGGAAGCTATATTGGAGGTATCTATTATCCTGATAAGACAAGAGTCGGGTGGTGGAAAAACGGCTATCCGAAATACTTCGCCAAAGTTTTAAATGCCCCAAATTGGATAGGAATTGATATAAAAATTGATAATCAATTACTTGATCTGGCTAAATGCAAAGTTCTAAATTATAGAAGAGAGCTAAATATGAAAGATGGCATTTTAATTAGATCATTCACAGCCAAATTCAGCGATGAGAAAAAAATTGAGGTAGAAGCCTACCGATTTCTAAGTTTAGATTTTAACGAAGTTGGGGCTATAAAATATAGTGTTACACCTATAAACTTTAGCGGTGAAATTGAATTTATTCCTTATTTAGATGCCGGTATTGTAAATGAAGATTCAAATTACGATGAATTCTTCTGGGAAATTTTACAAATTGAAGAAGAAGAAACAGAAGCTTATATTTTATCTAAAACATTTAAAACTGAATTCCATGTTTGCACTGGAATGAAAATTGAGTTGGCCCTAAATGATTATGAAATCAATCTTGATAAGGAAACAGAAAAAACAGAAAAAAACATTTCCTTTAAATACAAAACCAATATAAAACAAGGAGATACTTTTACCATTTATAAGTATGGTTCATATACCCAATCAATGAATCATCCAAAAGCAGAATTGATATTTGCTGCTGAAAAAGTACTGCAAAAGGCAGCGATTATTGGATTTGACAATTTATTAGATAAACAGAGGTTTGCATGGGCCAAAATTTGGAAAACAGCCGACATTATAATTGAAGGTGATCTCAAAGCTCAACAGGCAATTCGATTTAATATATTTCAATTAAATCAAACTTATTCCGGAAAAGATTCCAGATTAAATATTGGACCAAAAGGTTTTACAGGTGAAAAATATGGTGGTAGTACCTATTGGGACACAGAAGCTTATTGTATCCCTTTTTACATGAGTACTAAAGATAAAAATGTAGCTAAAAACTTACTATTATATAGATACAATCAACTCGATAAGGCCATAAAAAATCCAGAACTCTTAGGGTTTAATGGTGGCGCGGCTCTATATCCTATGGTTACCATGAATGGAGAAGAATGTCATAATGAGTGGGAAATAACTTTTGAAGAAATTCATAGAAATGGATCTATGATCTATGCCATTTATAATTATGTAAATTATTCCGGTGATTATAGTTATATCCCTGAATTTGGAATGGAAGTAATAATTGCTATAGCAAGGTTTTGGTGTCAAAGAGCTACTTTTTCTAGTGATAAGGAAAGGTATGTCATACTGGGAGTTACAGGTCCAAATGAATATGAAAACAACGTAAACAATAACTGGTATACCAATTATTTGGCGAAATGGTGTATTGAATATACATTGGAAAATCTGGGTTATTTGAAAGATAAATTTCAATCGGATTACAATCGAATTATATCCAAAACGAATCTGAATGAGCAAGAAATAAAAGAAATGCAAACTATAGCAACATCCATGTATTTTCCATACAGTGAAAAAAATGAGGTGTTCTTACAACAGGATGGTTTTCTTGATAAGGAATTAATTCCCGTATCCGAACTTGATTCGAGTCAAAGACCTATTAACCAAAAATGGTCATGGGATAGAATTTTAAGATCTCCTTATATTAAGCAAGCGGATGTTTTACAAGGAATTTATTTTTTCGAAAATCATTTTGAAAATCATTTAATTAAAGATCATTTCGATTTTTACGAACCACTTACAGTTCACGAATCTTCACTATCCCCTTGTGTTCATTCTATTCTGGCATCCAAAATAAATAGGATTGATAAAGCTTACGAAATGTATTTACAGACTGCCAGATTGGATTTAGATGATTATAATCAGGAGGTTCATGAAGGCTTACATATAACCAGTATGGCAGGAACCTGGTTGTCAATTGTTCAAGGATTCGGTGGAATGAGAAATTTTGACAATCGCCTTTCTTTCAACCCTCAAATCCCTAGCCAGTGGGAATCGTATTCCTTTAAGATTAATTATCGGGGAAACACCTTGAAAGTATATAAAAATCATAAAACTTGTGAATTTATCAATGAGTCTGATAACCCAATTGATATCTATATAAATAATAAAAAAATAACCCTTTCGCAGCAGATGAAAGTAAAAATTTAAGAGTCTTATGAAAAAATTGACTTATGTTATTTTGCTTACTTTGAGTATCCCTATATATTCTCAAATAGATCGGGTTGAACCTCCAAACTGGTGGGTTGGATTTGAAAATACCTCATTGCAATTACTGATTAAAGGCAATAATATTAGTAGCTATGGTGCGTCAATTGATTATCCAGGTATATCAATTAAGAAAATAAATAAGGGAGATAGCCCTAATTACCTTTTTATCGATATTAATATTGAACCAAATTCAGATCCCGGCAATTTTGAAATAATCTTTAAACCAGGTCATAAAGGAAAAAAAATCAAATATAAATATCAGCTTAAAAAAAGAATTAAAAGTTCAATAGAATATGTTGGTTTTAATAGTTCAGATGCCATTTACCTGATAACTCCGGATCGATTTGCAAATGCCAACCCATCAAATGATAAAATAGAAGGCTTAAGGGATCAATCTCTTAACAGAAACGAAGATTATGAACGGCATGGGGGTGATATTCAGGGAATTACCAAATATTTAGATTATATAAATGAGATGGGATTTACCGCAATATGGCCTTGCCCCTTATTGACAAATGATATGCAAAGTCAATCTTATCATGGTTATGCAATAACCGATTTATACGAAATTGACCCACGGTTCGGAACTCTTGAAGATTATTTAGAATTATCAAGAAAAGCAGGTGCTCTGGGAATTAAACTAATCATGGATCAGGTTGCAAATCATTGTGGTCTTGAACATTGGTGGATGAAGGATTTACCATTTGATGACTGGGTAAATTATCAAGATAATTTTGAATCAGGTATAGAAACAACCTTCTCTAACCATAGAAGAACTACTAACCAGGATTTATATGCATCACAGTTCGATTCAAAAAAAATGAATGATGGTTGGTTTGTATCAGTCATGCCAGATTTAAACCAGCGAAATCCATTTATGGCAAACTATATTATTCAAAACAGTATCTGGTGGATTGAAACAGCAAATTTAGGAGGAATCAGACAAGATACTTATCCATATCCTGATAAAAATTTTATGTCAAATTGGGCGGGTGCAATTATGTTTGAATATCCAAATTTTAGTATTGTTGGCGAAGAATGGAGCTATAATCCGTTATTGGTAAGTTACTGGCAAAATGGAAAGCAAAACAAAGATGGGTATAAATCTAATTTATCTTCAAGCATGGATTTCCCCATGCAAAGATTAATAGTAGAAGCCATCAATGAAACAGAAAGTTGGGATACAGGCTTGGTGAAAATATACGAGGGATTGGCCAATGATTTTGCCTATGAAGATCCCAAATCAATTTTGATATTTCCTGACAATCACGATATGGATAGAATTTATACCCAATTGAATAAAGATTTGGTGAATACTAAAATGGCTTTGAGTTATTTGCTAATGTTACCCCGCATTCCACAAATTTATTATGGCACAGAAATATTAGCGGATAACAGCGAAAAACCCGGAGATCATGGACTTATAAGAACAGACTTTCCAGGAGGTTGGAAAGGCGATAAAGTAAACGCTTTTACAGGAACTGGGTTGAATTTAGATCAGAAAGAAATGCAATCATACCTTAAAACGCTACTCAATTTCAGGAAAAATAGTTCTGCCATTCATAAGGGAAAAACAATTCATTTTGCACCAGATAAAGGTATCTATGTTTTATTCAGAACAGGTGAAGATGAAATCATTGCCCATGTTATCAATAAAAATGACAACCCAATATCTATAGATCTTAAAAAATTTTCAGAAATTGGATTGGAAGGAAAAAAACTTAAAAATGTCATTACCAATGAAGAATTTATTTGGAAGGATACTTTACAAATATACTCAAAAGGTTCTACCATATTAAGCACAAAATTGTAGTTTTTAATGAGACTTTTGAAGATTCTTTTCGTACTATTTATATTACTTTCAAATCAGCAATCCTTCTCTCAAGTGATTTTTTTAATCGAGGAAGTTCCTAAAAATAATTCTGAAAATATTTTTATATATATCTCAGGCGATTTCGAAGGTTGGACCGGAGGACAAGAAAAATATAAATTAAAACCAATTAATGACAAGCATATCATTACCATCCCAAGTCAAAATGAAAGTATTAATTTTAAATTCACAAAAGGCAATTGGGAACATGTAGAAACAGATAAAAAAGGAAATAATATAGACAATCGAACTTATACTTTTAAAAATAAAAATGATACTGTAAGGGTTAAAATCTCAAATTGGGCAAATAATACTACTAAAAAATCAACAGCATCAAAAAATGTTTCAATTATATCTGACAGCTTTGAAGTTCCACAATTAAAAAGAGATAGACGAATATGGATTTATTTACCTCCAAATTATAATAGTTCAAATAAATCCTTCCCTGTTCTTTATATGCATGATGGTCAGAATCTTTTTGATCGTCAAACAGCATATTCAAGAGAATGGGAAGTTGATGAATCTTTAAACCAATTATTCAAAGCAAAAAAAATTGAATTGATAGTCATTGGAATTGACAATGGAGGTTCAAAAAGAATTGATGAATATTCTCCTTGGAAAAATGAAAAATATGGTGGCGGAGAAGGCGATTTATATTTGGAGTTTATCGTGAAAACATTAAAACCATTTATTGATAAAAATTATAGAACCCAATCAGATCGACAAAGTACTGGAATTATGGGAAGTTCAATGGGTGGGTTGATTGCTCATTATTCAGCTTTAAAATATCCCCATATTTTTGGAAAAATTGGGGGTTTATCACCTTCTTTTTGGTTTTCGAAATCAAGCTTTACTTATGCCATCGGACATAGCAATTTAAAAGATACTAAAATGTATCTTTCAATTGGGAGTTTAGAAATTGATCCATCCGTCTCAGATCTGAATAAAATGTCAACCACCATGATCAATAATGGATTTCCTACAGAAAATTTGAAGGTAACGATTGTAGAAAATGGAAAACATAACGAAGTGTTATGGAAAAAAGAATTTGTGTCTGCGATAAATTGGCTTTATAATAAGTAGCTTCATATAACTTGGTTAACTGAATTAAATAAATAACTAGAAATTCTATTAAAATGAATACTAAAATTTATACTTTTTTTATAATTGTCAATCTTCTTATATCTGGATGTACCGAGAAGAAGGATTCAAGGAAGACTCCTTTTATTTGGGAAGGAGCAAATTTATATTTTCTTCTAACAGACCGATTTTATGATGGTGATAAGAGCAATAATATTAATTATTCTCGAAATGAAGAAACAGGAGTGTTAAGAGGGTTTGAAGGAGGTGATATTAGAGGTATTATTCAAAAAATTGATGATGGATATTTTAGGAATTTAGGTATTAACGCTATTTGGTTTACCCCTGTTGTTGAACAAATTCATGGAAATGTTGATGAGGGAACTGGTGTGAGCTATGGATTTCATGGGTATTGGGCAAAAGATTGGACCGCATTAGATCCTAATTTTGGATCAAATGATGATCTCAAAGAATTGATAAAAAAAGCACATAATCAAGGAATACGAATCGTAATGGATGTGGTGATTAACCATACAGGTCCCGTTACACCAATAGATGAACAATGGCCAGATCAGTGGGTTAGAACAAGCCCTAAATGTGAATTTAATTCATATCAAACAACCGTTGAATGCACCTTAGTAGAAAATCTTCCCGACATAAAAACAGAAAGTGATGAAGAAGTCACGATCCCAGACTATTTAATTACAAAATGGAAAAAGGAAGGAAGATACAACCAAGAAATGGAGGAATTGGATGAGTTTTTCATTAGAACAGGCTACCCTAGAGCACCAAGGTATTATATTATCAAATGGCTTACAGATTATATCGCAGAATTTGGTATTGATGCTTTTAGAGCTGATACGGTTAAACATCTTGAAGAATCAGTTTGGAATGAATTTAAAATAGAGTGCGAATATGCTTTTGATTTATGGAAAAACAACAATCCATCGCTTGTATTAGACAAAAATAATTTCTTCCTTCTAGGAGAAGTATATAATTTTAATGTTAGTAATGCCAAAGTCTTTGATTTTGGTGATAAGACGGTAAACTATTACGATCATGGATTTGATGCCATGATCAATTTTGAATTCAAATCAGATGCCAATCAAGGATATGAATTTATTTTTTCAAAATATTCCAATATTCTGAATAATGAGATTCCCAATAGTTCCGTACTTAATTATCTAACATCACATGATGATGGCAGTCCATTTGACAAGAATAGAACCCGCCCTTATGAAACTGCTACCAAGATGTTATTGAGTCCGGGGATTTCGCAAATTTATTATGGTGATGAAACAGCCAGACCCTTAATAATAGATGGAGCAAAAGGAGATGCAACACTGCGATCATTCATGAATTGGTCGGATCTTGAGAAGAATGATGAAATTAAAAAATTGAATAAACACTGGCAAAAACTTGGAAAATTTAGAAAAAATCATCCTGCAATAGGCGCTGGAGTTCATCAAATGATATTGGATAATCCCTATGTGTTTAGTCGATCTTTAATTACTGATGACTTCTCAGATAATGTGATTATAGGTCTTGATTTAGTTAAAGGTAAAAAAGAAATTCCCGTTTCTTCCAAGTTTAAGAATGGAGATTTACTATTGGATAAATATTCAAATCAACAAGTTAAAGTTGAAAACGGATTCGTGGTTTTCAACTCTCCAAATACGATTGTTTTACTCGAATTATTCTAACAAACAGTGAAAAAATAATATCTAGTTTGATATTATTCGCAACCATTTTGAATTGAAGACGGAGAAATCAATTCAATTGATAACAAAATTCAGAAAGAAGCTATAAAAGAAACTGATCTATCAGGTTTTTACGGGTCACGTTAAAAATATGGGGAGTATGTAAAAATATATAATTCTTTTGTCCTGAAAATGGTTAGAAGTCAGGTTGATTTTTTTTTCTCTTCTTGTCTTTTCATTTTTTTCGTGACAAAAAAACGAAACAAAAAAGTCATGCCTGCCTGCCGGCAAAGGCAGGGCTTACAAAGAGAAATCATCCCAAACTTCATATGTGTCAAGTGCGGTCGGGTGATTTCCTTGTGACCCACTGCGGAACTACCCGATCTTACTAAATAGTGTCTGGTCGGAAATACCGCAAAATCAAAAACGTTTCTTTTTGCGACCTTTGTATTTATTTTTAATCACCTGATGCTAAGGCATCACCTTAAAAAAATTAAATTCAAATCTCATCAAAAATAATTCATTTTATGAAATTAGTCTATTTCCGACCAGGCACTAAATACATATTTTGATTGAAATAATTTCTCTTTTAATGCCAAATACAACACCATAAATAATATGCAACAAAAAAATTCAATAAATTATAATCCCCGATAATAATCCAATACCCTTACGCGTAAAATATATTCATATTTAGAATTCGATAAATTCAACAAAGCGGCATCCAGATTATTTTTACTTGTCAGGTATTCCACACTATTAGAAACCCCATTGTTAAACCTGATTTCGTTGACATTAAACGAAGCCTGATAGGCTTCAACCTGACCGACAAAAATGCGATGTCTGTTAAAGGCCGATTCCATCTTGATATAAGCCTCTTCAATAGATTGTTTGTAGAGTAGGATTGTATTTTGAAGATCCAAAGATCTTTCTTTTAGCTCAATTTTTTCAATAGCTACAGTATTTTTGGCATTGAATCCATTAAATACCGGAATACGAACAGAGACACCAATAACAGAGCTTAAATTATTGTCGAATTGATCCAAATAATTGATGCTTTCTGATTGAAATTGGGTTTGATTGGCATATACTGGATGAATCTGATTCGCTATATCCACAAAGCCTCCTGTTTCGCCAATGGTCGTTCCTGTTTCGGTAAATGATTGAGCCAAACTTGAATAGTTGGTGTTTAATTGTCCGAAGACGGAAAACTCAGGAAAATAGTATGATTTTGCTGCTTTTACACCACTACCTGCCGCGTCAATTCGCAACTGTTTTGCTTTAAATGTTGCTAAATTATCTAAGGATTCATTAAAAACTTGATCGGCAGTTAACTGGTATTTTTGAGACTCAACCAAGCCTTCTATATGTTCAAATTCAATGCTGGTATTTGCATCGGTACTCAAAAGGCGTATCAAATTTATTTTTGCTTCAGCCAAGGCATTTTTAGCATTGATCATCGCAATTTCATCCAGGGAATATTGACCTTTCATATCGGTGTATTCTGCTGGGTTTCCATAGCCTTCATTGTAGCGCACTTTCAGTCGATCTAGTTGACCCTGGGTTGCTTCTAATCTTGCATCTGCTAACACTACTTCATCTTTACCATTGAGAATTTGGAGATATCTAAAAGTGACTTCCAGGATCAAATCTTGTTTCGCTTCTTCTACTTCCATTTCCGAAGCCTCTAAATTAAATTTGCTTTGTTTGATGCTATTTTGAATACGTAATCCATTAAATATGGTTACATCTAAATTTAATCCCAAAGAAGAAAATGTAAGTTTTTCATTTATAATGTCATTTGAATAAGGATCAATTGCTCTACCATCATTCACTCCCAATCCATAATTCATATTCAGGTTGGGATACAATTCATTTCTGCTCTGTTTAAAGTTAATTTCAGAACCGTCCGCCCTGTTTTGGGTCTTCTTTAAATCCAAATTATTTTCCAAGGCTATTCGAATACAATCATTTAAATTATAGACAACTTGCGCTTCATTTTGTGCCATACCCTTAGTTAAGAAAAGTAAGCCAATTACACAGATAGTTAGGATCCGTTTATACATGTTATTTTATTTTTTTATTGACGTTTCTACCATCAAGCAATTCTATAATTCGAGAACCATAGGTAGCATTTTGCTCAGAATGTGTAACTTGAATGATTGTTACTCCTTCCTCATTTAATTCTTTGAATAATTCCATAATTTCTTTCCCCTGCTTCGAATTTAAATTTCCAGTGGGTTCGTCGGCCAAAATGAGTTTTGGATTGGTAACCAATGCCCTGGCAATACCAACAAGCTGTTGTTGCCCGCCACTTAGTTGGGCTGGGAAAAGGTCTTTTTTACCTACAATATTAAATCTATCCAACATATCAGAAACCAGGGCCTTTCTTTCAGATCTGCCATAGTTTCTATACAATAAGGGGGTTTCAATATTTTCATAAACGGTTAATTCATCTATCAAGTGATAAGCTTGAAAGACAAAACCTATATATTCTTTATACAATTTAGAACGGTTTTTATCTTTCAGATGATGCACTGACTCATCCATAAAATTATAGACCCCTTCATTGAAATCATCTAACATCCCTATAACATTTAATAAGGTAGTTTTTCCTGAGCCAGAGGGTCCCATGATAGAAATAAATTCTCCTTCGTTAACCGTTATATTTAAGTCTTTTAACAGAAAAATTCTATTTCCGCCGGAGTTGACCCATTTGTAAATATTGTTTAATTCTAATAACATTTTTATTTTTTTTAATTATTAATCTTCTTTAAGAACATTCGCCGGATTGGTTAAAGCGGATCCAATAGTATTGATGGATATGGAAATGATCACCAGAAAAAATATAAGTAAAATGGGTCCGGTAAATAACCACCAATTCAATTCAATTCTAAAGGCAAAATTATCTAGCCAATTATTCACTAATAAATAGGTAATCGGCAAACCTATTAAAACTGAGATAAGTACTATTTTTAGGAAACTGGAAGACAGTAAAATCAGAATGTTACCTACACTGGCTCCTAGTACTTTTCGAATTCCTATTTCTTTTTGCCTTTTGGATACAGTAAACATGGCCAGACCAAATAATCCTAGACAGGCTATAAGAATAGAGAAAGCTGTTAGCACCATAAAAACACTTTGAAAGCGATTTTCTTCTTTAAATTGTTTATTGAATTCTTGATCCATAAAAAAATAGGTAAAGGGCGTTCCAGGGAATTCAGCTTCGTAAATTTCTTTGATCATAGCTACTTGATCCTTGGGATTTGCTCCAATGAATTTAATACTTGCCAAACTATTAAAATTAGTTGAATACCTGTAAATGATTGGCATGTAAGGAGATTTTGCTGATTCCTGATGGTGGTTTTGCACTACCGCTTTGATGGTCCGCTCACTTCCCCAGAATTTTAAAACTTTCCCAACGGCTGCCTCAGCATTAGGAATTTTCCATAGTTTAATAGCTTCCTCATTGACGATTACTTCATTTTTTTTTGGTTTACTGGAAAGATTGAAATTTTCACCAGCCAATATATTCATTCCCATTAAAGGGATATAATCTGAATCGATAACTGTTAGATAAAAATTATAATTGTGTTTTTCGGCGGCCTGGGCTAAATTGATACCTGTTGTGGTACTAAATTGTGAGGATATTTGACCGGGAACAGCTCCTGAAACAGACACGTTGCTAATAGATGGATTTTCTAATAATCGCTGTTTAAAGACATCATAGTTTTGCCTGATTTTATTTTGGCTTGGAGCTAGTACTACTAGGGTTTGATCGATATCAACGCCAGTATCTATATTTTTTAAATAATCCAATTGAGAATTTACCGTAAAAATTTGAACCAATAAGATGATGGTTATAGCAAATTGAAAAACCACCAATGATTTTCGTAAAAATTCGCCTTGAACTGAATGGGCAAAATTTCCCTTGAGTATAGAAGCTGGTTTAAATGAAGATAATACAAACGCAGGATATACACCTGATAATAAGACTCCTAAAAAAGTAAAGCCCATAAGCATAATCCAGAAAAAAGAATCACTGAAAATTTGAAATTCTGACGGAACACCAGCCAATTCAATAAACTTATTTGAGATAAACAGAATTAACAAAGTAGCGAATAATGCCGCAAGCAGATTGACAATAAAAGATTCAAATAAAAATTGAATGCGCAATTGATTTTTGGTCGAACCGACCACTTTCCGAATCCCTACTTCCTTGGCCCTATCAAGCGCTTTTGAAGTCGCTAGATTGATATAATTTACAAAAGCACTTAGAATAACTAAGAGGGCAACGCCCAATAAAAAATAAACCGATCTGGCGCTTCCATTAGGTTCTACTTCAAAAGTTTTGTTTGAGTACAAATGAATGTCACCAATTTTCTGACCGATA
>JAUXGV010000084.1 GCA_030621915.1 Flavobacteriaceae bacterium | reverse complement strand
TATTACACGGTACTTTGGTTTTGGAATGGAATGATCAAACAATTTATATTGATCCATATGGGGGAGCAACAGCATTTCAAGGAATAAAATCTCCCGATCTAATTATTATTACCGATATTCATGGAGATCATTTGAATCAGGAAACTCTGGATGCTTTGAATACAAAAAATGCAATATTGGTAGTACCTAAAGCCGTGGCTGATAAAATTTCTGAAAGTTATCATGACAGATTGATTGTTCTCAATAATGGTAAAAACACGAAACAATTGGGTATTGAAATTAAAGCCATACCTATGTATAATTTACCCGATGACGACTCTTCACGTCATTCCAAGGGAAGGGGAAATGGCTATATTCTTAATTTTGGCGAAAAAACAGTGTATATCTCAGGAGACACGGAAGATATTCAGGAAATGAGATCCCTTAAAAATATAGATGTCGCATTTGTTTGTATGAACCTACCTTATACTATGGATATTGATCAAGCGGCTAGTTCGGTTTTGGAATTTAAACCTAAAATTGTATACCCATACCATTATCGTGGAAAACCGGGTAAAAGTGATATCAAGGCCTTTAAAGAATTGGTTGTCAACAAAGATCCAAATATAGAGGTAAGATTGAGGAATTGGTATCCTGAATATGAATAAAAAGTATTGAACCTTAGGGCAAGCCCTGAACCCAATAATAGGAATCGACCCAAGTGTCGAAGTGTTAAACCAGGTCCCGCTGAAAAAGCGAGATTAGCCTGTCTGCCGCCGAGGCAGGTTCAACTATCTATTTTGAATTCACCTTATGGGCTTTTCAAATTAGAGTTTCACTAATAAAATACTTAATCAAACATTTTTGGAAAAACCTGTTTGGTTGATTTGTTCAATATATGTAAACCAAACATAGATTTCAAAAATCCCAAACCATACCCTAAAAATTGTATTAAAGTTGTATAAATACTTAAAACTGCAATATTTGCACTTCGGTTAAGTGTTAATGAATGAATCAATATTGATAGGAAATAAATTCCATATAGAATGGATAATATTTGAGAATTCAAAAACCAGCCCAATATTAATAAAAAGAGTCCCAAAACAAAAATACTTGGAAACCAATAAGTTATTTTAGCTGAATTGGGATGCATTTTATTCAATATGGGGCGTGCTGATCCAAAATTAAGGGTTTGTCGAAAAAACTGTTGTAAGGTAGATCGTCTTTTGTGATAAACAAATGCTTTTGGTATTAATTTTGTCTTAAAACCCAATTTCCAAAGTCTAAAGGTCAGATCAATATCCTCTCCATAATGTTGTTTTGAAAAGCCTCCGGTTTTTAAAAAGGCTACTTTGGAAATTCCCATATTAAAACTTCTCAATTGAAATTTGTTCCCTAAATATTCTCCACCCCTTATACCCCCGGTGGTTAAAATAGAGGTCATACTGTAATTTATCGCTTTTTGCGTATCTGTAAAAGAAGAATGGGATCTGTCGGGACCACCAAATGCATCCGTATAATTATGATCTAATGATTCCTTGACTTCCTGTAAATAATGATTAGGTAAAATACAATCAGAATCTAAAATGATAAAGTAGTCACCTTGAGCCTTTTTCATTCCATAGTTCCTACTATCACCGGGACCTGAGTTTTCTTTATAGAAATATTTAATTTTTAAAAAAGTTTCAAATTCTGTTACAATTATATCCGACTTTATATTTGAGCCGTCTTCTATTACCAGTACCTCAAAATCAAATTCATATTGCTGTTTTGCAATGCTTTGAAGTAGTTCATCCAATTCATTGGGTCGATTATAAACAGGTATGATAATTGAAAACTTCATACTATAATTGTATTATTCGAATTTAAAAAAAATCGAGAAAATTTTGAATAATCTCAAAGTTTTCTCGATTGTTATATTAATAAATACCCTCAATATGTTTCAATTATTCCAGGCTTTGAGAAAAATCTTCCATAATCACATCGCTAATTCCCATATTTGAAAACCCGCCATCATGCATTAAATTTTGCAAAGTAACTTTTTTTGTCAAATCCGAAAATAAAGTAATGGTATAATCGGCACATTCCAAGGCCGATGCATTCCCCAGTGGTGACATTTTCTCTGCATAGTTTAAAAATCCACCAAATCCTTTTACACCGCTACCAGCAGTAGTAAGTGTTGGAGATTGAGATATTGTATTTACTCTAACCTTATGGTCTCTACCGAAAAAATATCCGAAACTTCTGGCAATTGATTCCAAATAAGCCTTATTATCAGCCATATCGTTATAGTCCGGAAAAACTCTTTGAGCAGCCATATAAGTTAATGCAACGATTGAACCCCACTCATTCATGGCTTTATTCTTATACAATACATTCATAACCCTATGAAATGAAAGTGCCGAGATGTCAAATCCTTTATGCGTAAATTCATAATTTGAATTTGTATAATGATTTCCTTTTCGTACGTTGATAGACATACCAATTGAGTGCAATACAAAGTCCAGTTTACCTCCCAAAATTTCAACAGATTTACTAACAAGATTTTCAAGATCATCCATGGAAGTAGCATCAGCAGGAATAACTTCCGAACCTGTATTTTTAGCCAATTTATTAATTTCACCCATGCGCATTGCAATCGGAGCATTAGTTAAAACAAATGTTGCCCCCTCTTCATGTGCCCGTTCTGCCACCTTCCAGGCAATAGAATTTTCATCTAAAGCACCAAATATAATTCCTTTTTTACCTTTTAATAAATTGTACATATTTTAGATTTAGTTAATAAATTTTGAATTGACTATCTAGTATTTTGTTCGTCTAATAATTCATTGACAAAAAGACAAAGTTAACCCATTATTTGAATTATAAAACTTTTTAATTTAAAAGCTGTTTGGCATGTGCAATAGCCGAATCAGATAAGTCTTTACCACCCAACATTTCAGCCAATTCCACAATTCTTTCGTTGTCCCCAAGTCGTCTTATATTGGAGCTTATACGCCCCTTTACATCTTCTTTAAACACCTTATAATGTTGATTCCCCTTGGCCGCAATTTGGGGTAAATGGGTTATCGAAATTACCTGCATATTCATACTCATTTCTTGCATCAAATGAGCAATTTTATTAGAAACTTCCCCAGAAACACCTGTGTCGATTTCATCAAAAATAATAGCAGGTAATTTGGTGTATTTCGACAAAATAGATTTAATTGAAAGCATAATTCTTGATATTTCACCTCCAGATGCTACCTTTTTAAGACTTTCAAAACTTGCACCTTTGTTTGCCGAAATCAAAAATTCCAAGTGATCATATCCATTGATTAGAAATTGATCACTCTTTGTCAAATTAATCTTCAAACGAGTATTTTTCATTTCCAATTTGGTCAAAACCTCTTCCAGTTTATTTATAAAAATGGGAATTGCCTGTACCCTGTTTGAATGTAGTTCTGAAGAGACCTTTTCCAAATCCCGAGTTAATCTTTCAATTTCAATTTTTTTTAGATCAATTTCATTGGATACTTCAGTAATTCGGTTAATTTTTATTTCTAATGAATCTTGAATGGTTACTAATTCATCAGTAGACTTAACAGTATGTTTTTTTTGCAAATTATAAATGATTTGTAATCGATCATTCACTTTTTCTAGTTCATCAGGGCTATATACTATGGCCTCATTTTCACTTTCAAATTCCTCAACCAAATCAATCAATTCAATAAAAACACTGTTGACCCGTTCAGATAACATTTGATAGGCCTCTGAATAATTAGCAATTTTTTCTAACTTATGTTTTACAAGATTCAAGGAACTTCTGATGCCGATCTGATTATCTTGCACAATACTTATAACTTCAGATAAATTCAATTTAATCTCTTCTACATGGGAGAGTTTATCCAACTTCTCTTCCAATTCTTCCTGCTCGTTTTCTTTTAATTTAACAGCAATTAATTCATCAAATAAGAACTTGTTAAACTCCAATTCATTTTGTTCTTTTTGCTGATTGTTTACCATGAAATCTAATTCTTTTTCCAATTTTCTTAAAGAGGTCAATTTGATCCTATAATTTTTCAAATTCTCATCATTTCCTGCCAGGGAATCTATAATTTGAAATTGGAAATTTCTATCGGACAACTGCAATGTTTCATGCTGAGAATGAATATCAATCAACTGCTTAGACAATGCATTTAATGCCGATAAATTGGTTGGAGTATCATTAATAAAAGCTCTTGATTTACCACTGGGTAAAATCTCTCTCCTAATTGTAGTAATTGATTCATAATCCAAATCTTCTTCAATAAAAAAAGATTTTAATTCATAATTTTCAATGTTAAACTCGGCCTCGATAATACACTTATTATCCTTATTATTGACTAAGGAAGCATCAGCCCTTTTACCCAAAACCAGGGAAAGTCCCCCTAAAAGTATGGATTTACCAGTTCCTGTTTCGCCTGTAATGATAGATAACTTATTTTGAAAATCAACTTTTAGGTCTTCAATTAAGGCGTAATTTTTAATAGATAGTGAGTTCAGCATTTATGAAAATACTTATTTATAGGTGTTAAAATCAAACTTAGGCAAAAAGAAACTATAATTAAAAAAATATTTAAATTTTAATTTCTTGCCATTTCGGATCCATTGAAGGAAATATTTTTGACAATACCTGCCTCAATTGAGTGGTTTCAATTCCGGGACCGTCTGAAAATATGTCTACAATTTCATCACTTTTTGTATCCATAAAAACACGTATAAGAAAAGTATTAGGCCTATCATCAAATATTTTTTCCAATTCTATAATCGACTGACTTATCGTTTGTTTGGCAGTTCTTGAATCGTCAACCATAAGATCTAATCCATGAATATGATAATTGTACATGGCCATTCTAAATGGCTCATAAACAGGTGACAACAAATTTTCATTCAATTGATATCTTGTATTATTACCATCAATTTGTTTCCAACCCGCTGCACCTCCCTGTTGAGCTTGATTCACGACTCTTTCTGCCGACTGAAACATTGTTTCTCCGCCCTTAAATGAAAAAGTATCTGCTTGAAATCCTAAAATTGTATAGGCATAGTAAGTTAAGATTGACACCAAGTTAGAATCAAAACTATTCTCATTATATATCAAAGGTTGATATTCTTCATAAGTAAAAGAAACATCATTATCATTAAAACTTAATATAGGTGTATTATAGGACGAATTATATACCGGCCTGGAAACTAACAATTGTAAACTCCCTTTAAATCTATTGGCAGTTGAGTTTTCAAGGATGTTAATTGTCAGGCTACAATCAAATTTTTCCTGATCTCTGTATATAAGATTTGTCCATTTGGTATTATTCATATATTCAGAAATTGCATCTTGTAAGGTGGTGAAAATTTGTTTGTTGGATATTCCTATTTCATCCGAATTGATATATACCTTACAATTTAATTCTTGAGAAACTGAATTAAATGTTATAAATAAAAATATGACAGCAAAAATTTTACGCATATAACTTTTTTATTATTTCATTAAATATATCTTTGGCCACTTCAGGTTTTGTTTTCAATTCAAACGAATTCACCTTTTCTTCCTTATCGATCAAAGTAACTTTATTTGTTTCAGATTTAAATCCGGCTCCCTGATCATTTAAAGAATTTAAAACAATTAGATCCAGATTTTTTCTATTCAATTTATCAATAGCATTGCTTAATTCATTATTAGTTTCAAGAGCAAAACCAACCAAGAATTGTTTTTCCTTTATTTCACCAACAGAAGCTAAGATATCAATTGTTGGAATTAATTCAATTGATAATGAAGAATCTTTTTTCTTGATCTTTTGACTTGAAACTTCTTTAGGGCTAAAATCAGCCACTGCTGCAGAAAATATGGCTATATCTGTTTCCTTGAAAAATTGATGACAAGACTCATACATATTTCTAGCACTCAATATGTCAATTCTTTGAATGGAGGAATGATTAGTCTGTTCATATGTTGGTCCTGTGATTAGTGTAACCTCAGCGCCTAAAGAAGCAGCTTGTTCGGCAAGCGCAAACCCCATTTTACCTGATGAATGATTCCCAATAAACCTTACGGGATCAATTTCTTCATAAGTAGGGCCAGCTGTAATTAAAACCTTTTTATTTTTTAATGGAAGGGTTGAATTGATATTCTTTTCAATAAATTCAATAATCTCTTCGGGTTCGGCCATTCTGCCTTCACCTACCAAACCACTGGCCAATTGACCACTTCCAGGCGGAATAAAAACATTATCAAAGCTCTGAAGCTTTTCAATATTTTGCCTTGTGGTACTGTGTTGATACATATCCAGATCCATGGCTGGCGCAAAATAAACAGTCGATTTTGCTGATAAGTAGGTTGCCAATAGCAAATTATCGCAGGTGCCATTAGCCATTTTAGAAATTGTATTAGCAGTTGCTGGGGCAATTATCATTAAATCAGCCCATAGTGCCAAATCAACATGATTATTCCATAGTTCATTTTCATCCTCTTTATCATAAAAAGTTGAAGAAACAGGATTTTTGGAAAGAGTAGATAAACTGAGTGGGGTAACAAAATCTTTTGCAGCAGGGGTCATAATAACTTTTACATTTGCCCCTGCCTTAATAAAAAACCTAACTAAATAGGTAGATTTATAAGCGGCAATACCGGCTGTTACCCCGAGTAAAATATTTTTACCGCTTAATACTGACATTTTAATCTAGATTATCGTTGTTTTCCTTAGGATCTCTAAAATAAATTTCCTCTTTCAACCACTCCTCAACAGCGATAGCCGTAGATTTTGGTAATTTTTCGTAAAAACGGGAAACTTCAATTTGCTCCTTATTTTCAAAAACTTCTTCTAAACTATCATTAAAAGTTGCAAATTCTTCCAATTTCTCAATCAATTCAAGTTTCAAATCTTCACTTACCTGAACAGCTCTTTTAGACATAACTGCAATTGCTTTGTAGATATTCTCAGTTTGCTCTTCAATTCTATTTTTATCAAAGGTTACTGTTGTAATAGGAGCATTTGTGTTCTTATAATTCTTCATGATTAATTATTATTTTGTAATATTAAATTGGTTCTTTCTTGAGTGGCCATTAATTCTTTATCAATTTGACCTAATTTATTATCCAATTCCTTCATCTTTTTTGATTCGGGAAATGATTTCTGAAATTTCAAATAAGCGGATTTTGCATCCTTCAATCGTTCTGTCTTTTTCCCAAGCGTACTATTGAAGCCTAATTCATAAGATGATCTAAACTTAAAATACAAGGCATTTTCTTTAAATTCGGAGCCCAGATGATCTTCGTTAAATGTATCAAAGGCCATAATAGCAGATTTATAATTTTCCATATGATAATATTGCCAGGCAATTTCATAATCCTTTTTTTCTAATCTTGAAGTCAATTCCTGATAGTATTCATTTGCCTCAATGGCCAGTTCCGAATTTGGATATGTATCAATAAATTCTTGAAAAGCGGCTAAAGCTTTATAAGTGTCTTGCTGATCTAAACTATATTTGGGAGCTGCCATATAATAACTTCTAGCAGATAAATATCGAGCTTCTTCAACTTTAGAACTTTCTGAATAATTGGTTATAAATTTCGTAAAATAATAGGATGATAAAGTGTAATCCTTCGATTGATAATAAGAATCAGCAATCATATATTGAATTCTTTCCATCTGAGGCTTTCCCGCGTAAGGACCTACTATTTTTTCAAAAAGGGGAATTGCTTTTTTAAAGTCTTCCTTTTTGTATAGCTCCTCAGCCATTTTATATCTTTCAGCATTTTTACCTTTATTTAAAACCTTGTTATATTCACCACATGAACTCAACAAAATTGTAACCAATAAAATATATACCAATCTCTTCATAAATTGCATTTTGCAAAATTAATATTAATAATCTATTATTAAAAATTTATTTTTCAAGTACAAAAAAATAAAAAACAGGCATAAAACCCTAATAAATCAACAAAATTTAATGATTATTTAACAGATCGTCTTTATTCAACGACGTCAGTAGATGTTTCTGCCAGCAATTTTACGTCATTATCAAACAAATATAATCCCCCTTTATCATCGCCAATAAGATTTATTTTATCCAAAATATTTCTTGCCAGTGCTTCTTCTTCAATTTGTTCAGACACATACCATTGTAAGAAATTATGAGTTGCATAATCCTTATGACTTAAAGTAATATCGACCAAATCATTTATTTTCTCTGATACCATAACCTCATGATCAAATAAACTCTGAAACATTTCTTTAAACGAGCCAAAAGAAACTGGTGGCGCATCTAATGCAGAAACTATGGCATGCCCACCTCTTTCATTTACAAATTTGGCTAGTTTTAACATATGCATTCTTTCCTCATCAGAATGCTTATACATAAATGAGGCCACTCCTTCAAATCCCTGAATCTCTGCCCAGGAAGCCATTGAAAGATATACTTGTGAAGATTCAGCTTCAATTTTTATTTGTTCATTTAAAGCCTTTTCAATATTTTTTGAAAGCATAATTTATATTGTTTAGTTCTTAAAATCGGTTATAAAGTTATCAATTTTTTCTTGTAATTCAACGGAAGCATCAACTAACGGCAATCGAACCGTTTTATTACAAATGTTCAATTTGGTTAAAAGAGCCTTTATTCCAGCCGGATTTCCCTCGGCAAATATAAGGTCTATACTTGGCATTAACCTGTAAAATATATCAAATGCTTCTTTCGATTTTCCTTTCAAACCAAAATTTATCATTTGGATAAATTCATTTGGAAGTCCTTGACCTATAACTGAAATCACTCCCGATCCACCTGCCAAGATAAAAGGTAATGCTAATTTATCTTCTCCTGATATTACCATAAAATCTCGAGGCTTATTTCTCAAAAGATCCAAGCCTTGTTCAAAATTTCCTGAGGCTTCTTTAATAGCAATTATATTTTCACAATCATTCGCCAATTTAAATACAGTTAGCGGTTCAATATTACTTCCCGTTCTGGATGGTACATTATACAATATGATAGGTAGTGGACTCGCTTTTGAAACCGTTTTAAAATGTTCGTAAATCCCATTTTGAGTGGGTCTGTTGTAATATGGAGATACTGATAATATAGCTGCAAATTTTGATAAATCTGTATTTTGTAAATCTTCAACCACCCCTTGAGTATTGTTTCCTCCAATACCTAAAACAAGTGGTAACCTATCATCATTTATTTCAATAATTTTTTCCACTATCTGATTTCTCTCAACTTTTGATAAAGTTGCTGATTCAGCTGTAGTACCCAAAACTACCAAATAATTAATACCGTGATCAATTTGATAATTCACCAAATTTTCCAAAGCCTTAAAATCAATATGATTATCAGATGTAAATGGAGTAACTAATGCTACTCCAGTTCCTAAGAGTTCTTTCATTATTAATAATTGTTGAATTTTCCTTTATGATTTAAACAAATCTAAAATTTTTAAATACTTAGTAAGCTCTTCATTAAAAGTATCAATTCTATTACTTTTTAGTTTTATGGAAATATCATAAATATCAAATTCTTCATTTTTAAAACCTGCAATTAATTTTGAATTTGAACTAAAACAAATCACCTTCGAAAATATATTATCTTCATTACAATAATCAATTAATAAATCATAATCATTGTCGATGATTTTTTTTGCATTTTTGCTTTTAATCTTTCCATACAATCCAAAATCCTTTTCTGAAAATGACATGTATTGATCCAAACTATCCTGCCCATAATCATTCTGATATAAAAATATATCAAAGTTACTTCTGTCAACTCCAAAATTTTCACTTAACTTTCTGGAAAAATCATAGGTTTTAAAAAGATCAACTTCAGCCAAAATTGCAATTTTTTCAATTTTATTTAAAGAGCTTATTTGATTATCTCCCTTGGTTCCAAAATTCTTTTTCAAGAACTTTAAAGCTGATTTTTCCTTAATTCCTTTTAAATTCATTTACTATTTAACTTAGCCCTGCAAATTTAATTAAATTAATGAAAATTAATATTTATTTCCTCTTAATAATTACAGGATGTTTAGGATGTAACAAAGATTCATTTCAAGTTATAAAAATCTACAATCATCTTAGTAACATTGAACGCTCTTCTTGGTTTTTATAAATTTTATTCGGATTCGAATTGACTAATAATTCCGCCTATTTTCTCCTCATCTACTACCATCAACCTTCCCATAGATAACTCAATTTCAATGTCTGCATTTTTTCTAGCAGTAAAATGTATATTATTTATACCCGAAGAAGCAATTTCAAGGACGTTAGTTTCATTGATTCCACTACCCGCCATAATTTCAATATTTTGCCCGTAATTTAATTGCAGTTTTGTTATCAAATTCAAGCCTTTTAGGGCTGTGGGTTGTAAACCAGATGTTAATAGCCTGTCAAATCCGAATGAAATTATTTTTTTAATAGCAGATTTATAATCGGGAACAAAATCAAAAGCCCGATGAAAAGTTACTTCTAAACCCTGGGATTTTGCAAATTTTAATAAATCATTGTTGAGATTAGATATTTCAAAATTTTTATCTAAAACCCCAAAAACCACACCATGGGCCCCTGCCTTTTTAGCCATTGTAATATCCGCTTTCATCAATTCAATATCATTGACATCATATTCAAATCCGCCTTCTTTATGCCTGATCATGGTATGAACCTGAACATTAGATTTCTTGACACATTGTTGAATGAGTCCAAAACTTGGTGTGAGACCACCTATAGATAAAGCCGAACATAACTCAATTCGTTGAGCACCATATTTATCGGCTGCCAAAGCCCCTTCTACAGAATCCGTACAAATTTCAAAATTCATTGGTAATTATATAAATATGACTGTGGAAATATCAATCCCATTCTCTGTTAAACCCTGCATCAATCAAATCATTCTGTTCCTTAGTTTGAATGGCATAATTGAAACCAGAATAAACACTATAGCTTCCCACTTCTCCATTTTTGTTTAAGGCCAAAAATCCCACTTGAAGATTGGTTAAATCTTGATGCTTTTTAACCACTCTTTCCACGGCTGCCTTACAAGCTTCTTGAGGTGACATACCATTTCTCATCATTTCTACAACTATTGAGCTACCGGCAATTCTAATAATCGCTTCACCCATTCCTGTTGCACACACGGCTCCTACTTCATTATCAACAAACAATCCTGCTCCAATGATTGGCGAATCACCTACTCTACCGTGTAATTTATAAGCCATACCACTGGTAGTACATGCTCCGGACAAATTACCATGCTCATCCAAAGCCAACAATCCAATAGTGTCGTGATTTTCACTGTTAATTATCGGTTGATATTTTGATTCTGTTTTCCATTCTTCCCAAGCTTTCTTAGATTTTTCGGTCAATAAATTAGTTTCCTCAAATCCCTTTTCCAATGCAAATTGTTTAGCGCCTTCACCAACCAACATCACATGCTGTGTGTCTTCCATTACTTTTCTTGCTACAGAAATAGGATGTTCAATATCCTGTAAAAATGCTACGGCTCCACATTTATTATTTTCATCCATTATGCAGGCATCCAAAGTAACTATACCTTCTCTATCGGGTAAACCTCCTAATCCGACACTCATTCCTTCGGGATCAGATTCTGTAACTCTTACCCCTGCCTCCACAGCATCTAGAGCGGTACCCCCTTTGGATAAAATTTTCCAGGCTCCAGCATTGGCCGCAATTCCATGGTTCCAAGTCGAAACAACAATAGGTTTTGTAATTTTTACAGACGCTTTATTAATTTTTTCTTTAGGAGTTTCTTTTTCCGATGCAATACAGGGTGTACCAATAACAGCCGCAGTCCCTAATGCAGAAAGTCTGATAAAATTTCTTCTAGTTTTCATTAATTTATGGGTTTATTAATGTTGATTAATTTTATATAAGAATCAAAAAAAATCAAAGGAAAAATAATTAATGTTCAACATTAAAAATTTAGATTTTTTTCATTTGTTGCTTTACCATTCTAATCTGGTCTTTAAGCACACCATGTTTGTCTAATTTTTTTGCTTCGGCTATTAGGTTTGTAGCTTCTCTTTTTCTTCTCTTGGTCATGGCAATTCCTGCCAACTGAAGTTTGGCCATAGCAATGTTATGATTCATAGAAAGTCCCAACTTCAGTGCTTTTTTAAAGTACCTTTCAGCTTGTGTCAAATTGGTTTGAGAGACCATTATTCCTCTTAAAAAATTATAATATCCTTCTTGTTTTTTAATCAATGCAGATGAAGGTTTCTTTATTTTATCCAACAACTTATTTCCACCCTCAAAGTCCTGCTTTCTCAGCTTTAAAAAGGTCAATAGTAATATTTCATTTTTAAAGTAAAAAAACACAAATACCCCCGCCAATAACAAAATAGAAATTCCGTTCATGATATGGCCTTTTGAAAATTCGAAAACC
>JAUXGV010000119.1 GCA_030621915.1 Flavobacteriaceae bacterium | reverse complement strand
TTTCATATTCGTTGGAATTATTTTTTAAAAGCAAAGCACAGAAATTATAAAGTTGAACAAAATGCCGTAGCCATTACTTTTGACGATGGTCCAAATGTAGATTTTACCCCAAGGGTTTTAAGATTGCTTAAAGAATATAATGCCAAAGCGACTTTTTTCTTAATAGGGAAAAATATTATTCAAAACCCTGAAATTGTCAAACAAATAATTTCCCATGGTCATACTATTGGCAATCACTCTTTTTCTCATTCAAATGGATACGGATTCAAATCAACAAAAAATGTCCTTGAAGACATTAAAAGGGCTCAAAATGTGGTTTGGGAAATTACAGGATTAAAATTGAATTTTTTCCGGCCTCCCTTTGGAGTTACCAATCCGAATATTGCAAGTGCGGTTAAAAGCTTGAATTTAGAAACTTTTGGCTGGTCTATTCGTTCCTATGATACTACTTCGAAGAGTACAGAGAAAATAATTCGAGATATGACTTCAAATATTAGAAATGGAGATGTATTTTTAATGCATGATACCAGTGATCGAAGTATTCAAATCCTTGAGAAATTATTACAATTTTTGGAAATAAATAAATTGAAATCAATTACTTTAGAGGATCTATTCAATTATCAGGCATATGAAGATTAAAGTTTTTTTATCGGTTGTACTTTTAATATTCATTTCAATAGGCGGTTTTGCCCAGGAATCAACAATGCCGGAATTGGAATCGAAAGAGTTAAAAATGAGGGTGATGGAAAAATCAAAAAATACCACTTCCATAGTGAGCGATTTCGAGCAATATAAGCATTTGGACTTTTTGTCAAATGACATTAAATCAAGTGGGAAACTGGTATTTAAATCTCCCAATTTTATAAAATGGCAATATCAATCCCCCTTTAATTATATTGCCATTTTTAACAATGATAAATTGTATATTAATGATGATGGTAAAAAAAGTGATGTAGATTTAGCATCAAGTAAAGCATTCAAATCCCTGAATAATTTAATCGTTAAAAGTGTTAAAGGAGATATGTTTGACGAAGGTAAATTTAAAATCACTTATTTTAAACACCCTAAATATTATAGAGTTATTTTCGCTCCTTTTGATAAAACTATGCAAAAATTAATTCATGAAATTGAATTAAAATTTGACATTTCTACACTGGATGTGATCGAGGTTAGGATGAAGGAATCTTCTGAAGATTATACTTTATTAAAGTTTTTAAATCAAAAGTTAAATGTGTCGGTACCAGATTCAGAATTTTCTAATTAGTTGTCTTCTAGTGCTATTTGTCTCATGTAGTTTGTCAACTACAAAAGGATACTTAGAGCAAGATAAATCGATCGATTTTGTAGAGAATAATTATTTTTCAGATATAGAAACGGATTATGTTTATAAAGCCAATTTTGATGTTTATAAACATAGTTTTGGAGGAATTTTAATTATTAAAATGATCCAAAATGAAAATTATAGAATTGTTTGCACCACAGAATTTGGAAAAAGAATATTTGATTTTGAATGGGTAAATAACGATTTTATAACCCATTATATTTTAGAGGAGCTAAATAGAAAAATCATTATAAAAACGCTACAGAATAATTTTCAAATACTTGTAAAACAGAAGAGTAAAATTGTCAAAGAATTTTTAAATGATAAGGAAATGGCATTTCAAACTTCTTTTGATCAGAGATTTAATTATTATGTTTTCTCCAAGAGAAGCCAACAGTTAGTTAGAATAATTCATACTTCAAAAAATAAAGAAAAAATGACCATATACTTTGATAGGATGGAAAATGATATAGCAAGAAGTGTTGAAATCATTCATCATAATATGAAAATGAAAATCAAATTGAATTATATAAGTGATTAATACTATTTTCCTTAACGAAATTGATTATTTTTAATTTTTAATAATTGTATATGAAGAAATTGCTGCTTATTTCAATGATGATTTTAGCTTCTATTGCGATTCATTCTCAAAAGAAAGTTGGGATGGGTTTTAGAATTGGAGCAAATTATTCGAACTTAACAAATACGAATTTGGATTCTAAAACAGGTTTATATATGGGCGCTTTTTTAAATATTCAACATTCAAGTTTTTATGCTATACAACCGGAGCTTATCTACTCAAATCAAGGTGCTGATGCAAGATTTTATGAGGATGAAAGTGTAAATATTAATTATTTATCCATCGGATTGACGAATAAGTTTTTTGTGATGAACGATGCTAGATTTCATTTTCTAGTAGGCGTAAGCCTTGATTTTAATTTAGAATATAGTTTAATAAGTCTTGCTAATAATGGATGGGATAGCGATACATTCTTTTTAGATGTTGCCTTTTATGGAGGTTTGGGCTATCAATTTGATTTTGGATTGGCTTTAGAAGCAAGATATAAACATGGCACAATTGGCGTATTTACTGATGAGTTTTTTGATGAAAATAATACACGTCTGAATGCATTATTTCAATTTGGGATGGCATATAAATTTGATTTTAAAAAATGATTTTAAAAAATTTTTATAATATTGAATCAAAGACTGAATCCAAAAATCAAAATGAATTTTCGCTGGATATAAAAATCAATAAGAATCATGATATTTTTAAAGGTCATTTTCCTAATAACCCGGTTATGCCAGGAGTTTGCATGATGCAAATTATCAAAGAAATAACAGAAGATATTGTCGATTCTAAATTGTTTATGCAAAAATGCACCAATGTTAAGTTTATGGCCTTAATCAATCCTGAAGTTAATTATAGGCTGAATTTGGAATTGATCATTTCACAAGAAAATGAAATTATCAAGGTTAAAAATAAAACCAAGTTTGAAGATACGCTGGCTTTAAAAATGTCTGCTCAATATCGGATTTTAAATAAAGGTGATTTATAATTAGACATAGAAGGAATTAATAGTACATCAATAGACTTTGTTATCCGGAATATTTGATTGGTAAAAGCAGCTTTTTGTTTCGATATAAGGAGTTGTGTTTCATACCGAAAAAAGCCAGCCGCACATGAAGCACATTTGGTTTTTGCCAACACAAAAGCCATCGCATAAAAACCAAAAGAGCTTAATCTTTCCTATGCTAGCAGAATTCTAATAATTGGCAGTAAATTAATTTTTTTGCCGATTTATAGTTTTGTACATTTGCCGAGTTAAAAAGAAATACTATCGCTAAAGACAAATTACATATTGGAAAATTAACAATGTTTTTCAAAAATCGAGAAAGCTTTGAAACAACTGACATTGCTAAATTCTTTAAAGGGTTTGAACCCAGTATTAGTCAAACAACTATTAATTGGCGAGTATATACCTTGATAAAACAAGGTGTTCTTAAACGAATTGGAAAAGGAATATTTACTCTTGGAGCAATAAATTATTTTGTCCCTGAAATTTCTTCAAAATCTAAAACTCTAAGTAAAAAAATAAAAAAAGATTTTCCATATTTAGAATTTTGTATCTGGAATACTTCTCTTCTTAACGAATTCACCCTACATCAAGCCAATCAATTTTATTTATTAATTGAAGTTGAGAAAGAAACAACACAAGCCATATTTCTTTATTTAAAAGAAAACAAATACTCAGTCTTTTTAGAACCTACAAAAGATGTTTTTGAAAAATATATAACGGAGAACAACAATTTAATAATTGTAAAAACACTTATAACAGAAGCTCCTACACAAAACATAGATGGAATAAACACTTCTTCTTTAGAAAAAATATTAGTAGATATTTTTTGTGATGAAATTATCTTTTCAGCATATCAAGGTAATGAAATGAGAACCATTTATAATGAAGCTTTTTCAAAATACTCCATCAATAGAAGTAAGTTGTTACGGTATGCCAACAGGAGAGGAAAAAAAGAAGAAATTAAAACATACATAAATACTAATTTACGGCAACAAAATTAATTTACTGCCAATTTATAGTTTATGATAAATCAAAAAGAAATATCAATAGAATGGATTAATCAGGTTTCTAAAGCAAATAAAAATACTGATAATTTTCTTGTAGAAAAGGTTATTCGAGCATTGATTTTATTAGAAGGTCTTGTGAAACAAAAATTGGACTTTGTATTCAAAGGAGGAACTGCTTTAATGTTACATTTCAATTCTACTAAAAGGCTTTCAATTGACATTAATATTATTTTGCCTAAAGAGGATAGTGGGCTAAACGACATATTAGACTCTTTGGCAACAGAGCAAGGTTTTTTACGAAAAGAATTACAACACCGAAACACAAATTCAAAAATCACAAAAGCGCATTTTAAATTCTACTACACTCCATTTCATAAATCAAACAAAACAGAAGATTATATTTTACTTGATATATTATATGAAAAGGCGGATTATAGAAATATAATCCAACTGCCGATACAATCTGCATTTGTACCAATTATTGATAAGCCATTGCTTGTTAACCTCCCTTGTTTAGAAGATATTTTGGGTGACAAACTCACTGCCTTTGCTCCCAATACCACAGGAATACCATACTTTAAAAGTGAAAACAGTATGAGTATGGAAATTATCAAGCAATTATATGATGTAGGAAATCTATTTGATAAAGTAATTGACTTAGATATTATAAAAAATACATTTTACCAATTTGCAAAAACTGAATTATCATACAGAGATATCAATGATTGTAATGAACAAGATGTAATTGAAGATATTTACCAAACTTCCCTTTGTATTGCAAGTAGAGGGTTGGATGGCAAAGGAAATTTTGAAGAACTACAACTCGGCATCCAAAGAATACGAGCTTATATATTCTCTGAAAGTTATCATATTGAAAAAGCAATTACTCAAGCATCTAAAACAGCTTATCTCATCAAATTAATAAAATATGAGAAAACAGAAATTGAGAAGTATGACAAGCAAGTACAAATGAAAGATTGGATTATTGGTGAACCAATGAACAATAAATTAAACAAACTAAAGAAATCTAATCCTGAGGCATTTTTCTATTGGTTTATGATTTACAAAATAAAACAAGATAGCTGAAATATTAAATGTAGAAGCTAAAGAATTATTAATTGATAAGGGAACATTAAATTATTAAGTATGAAAAAAAAAGAATTAATAGATTATTTTCAGTATTTCAGTATTTCAGTAATTCTGATCCATTATGTGAAGGAATAGAAAGGTTTCTGAGCGAAAACGGAAATAATGTAGTCTTTGAAAATCTAAAAAATGACAGAGAATTAAACCTCAATAAAGTCAAACTAAATCAACTATTACTTCATTCAGGTGTAAGTAATATGACCTTTGGCTTTTTTAAATATTATTGGCTTGAATTTCAGAAAAAACATCCATCACTCTGGAAAAGGAAATGCAAAAGCTAAATTGACGGAAGTAATATTTGAAGTTGACTCTTCAAAATATGAAGATATTATGAGCGATAAAGTTCTCCCATTTATCAACAGAACAGCATACAATGTGTTAAGAAATGTTGTATTGGCAGCTTAAAGAAATAGATTAAAAAATGGCGAAAATTAAAATATTCATAAGCAGTGTACAAAAAGAATTTGCTTCAGAAAGAGAGGCCTTAAATGAGTACATTTTATCCGATCCATTATTGGGTAAATTCTTTGAACCTTTCTTGTTTGAGTTATTGCCTGCATCTAGTCAAACACCAAAAGCAGTATATCTCCGAGAAGTAGAAGAAAGTCCCATTTACTTAGGGTTACTCGGTGCAAAATACGGTTATGAAGATAATGGTGTTTCCGTAACAGAAAGAGAATTTGACCATGCTACACTACTTCATAAAACAAGATTAGTATTTCTTTCCAATCACACAGCAGAAGAAAGAGAACCTAAACAAAAAGATTTTGCAAGTAAAGCACAAGCAGATTTAGTTCGTAGGCGTTTTTCAAATATAGCAGAACTCAAATCAAGTATTTATTCTGCTTTAGTTAATTATTTAATTGAAAAAGGCAAAATACAAACGGGTCCTTTTGATGCAGCAATAAATTCAACAGCAACATTAGAAGATTTAGAACCCAATAAAATTGTTGAATTTGTAAGAACAGCTCGCTCCAAAAGAGGTTTTCCACTACAAGAATCAGCACCAATAGAAGACATACTTACCCACCTTAATTTACTTAATGATTTTAAAATAAGCAATGCAGCCATTTTATTATTTGGCAAAGTACCACAACGGTTTTTTATCAATTCGGAAGTTCGTTGCACCTATTTTTATGGAACAGAAGTAGTAAAACCAATTCCATCATACAAAGTTTTTAAAGGAGATGTTTTTGAACTGGTTAATCAAACAGTAGATTTCATTTTATCTAAATTAGATTTTACAATAGGCACTCGTGCAGAAAGCACATCTATTCCTAGTAAATATGAATTACCCAAAGAAATAGTAACGGAAGCTGTTGTAAACGCAATTGCTCACCGAGATTACACAAGCAACGGAAGTGTACAAATAATGCTTTTTAAAGACCGTTTAGCAGTTTTTAATCCTGGTTCTTTACCAATGGGTTGGACAACAGAGAAACTAAAAACATTACATACTTCAATTCCTGCTAACCCACTACTAGCACAGCCAATGTACTTAAAAGGATATATTGAAAGATTAGGTACTGGAACAGTAGACATTGTTCGTATAGCAAAAGAAGAAGGACTAAAAGAACCTGAATTTATACAAGATGATTCCTTTACAACGATTCTCTACCGACCAAGTACCGGACAAGCTACTGGACAAGTTGCCGGACAAGCTACCGGACAAGCTACAAATGAAGTTGAAAAAGTAGTTCTTGTTATGAATGGTGAAATGCCAAGAGCTGAAATACAAGAAGAGTTGCAACTAAAACACAGAGAACATTTTGTTGACAATTACATGAATCCTGCATTATCGGAAGGTTTTATCGAAATGAAATATCCTGACAGCCCAAAGCATCCAAAGCAAAGATATACATTAACTAAGAAGGGTGAAGAACTAAAAATCAAACTAAATAATGCCAACGCTTAAGTCATACACATTGCCAAGTCGCTCAAAAAGCCAACTGCACAAACCAAAACTGGTCAAAGAGTATGTCTTTGTCAACCCTACAAACAGAACGGAAAATAAAACAACGAAAACACAACAATATGTATAGTGCATAGCACCCTGCGGGATGCTATGACACCATACACAAATCGTTAAAACACAAAAACATGAAATATTTATTATTACTATTTATTATTTTATCTTCCTGTAAATATTTATCAGATAAAGAATCTAAACTCAAAACCTTTGAAGAAATTCATGATAAGGCAATATTAATTGATGGGCACAACGATTTTTTAATGCTCATAACTGATGACTTGGTCTTAAACTATACAAAAAACACAATTGCCTTTGACATGGATTTAAATGGAAAGACACATCTTGATCTAGCGCGATTTAAAGAAGGAGGATTGGATGTGCAGTTCTTTTCAATTTTTTGTTTGGGAAGCCAGAAAAACCCATTTGATATGGCCAATAGACAAATTGATTCTTTAGAGGCAATAATTTCCCGCCATCCTGATAAAATTGTTAAAGCTTCTAATAGTATCGAATTACTGAAGGCTGTAAAACAACAAAAATCAGTAGCTATGCTCGGTGTGGAAGGCGGCCACATGATAGAAAATGATTTAAGTAAGCTCGATTCCCTCTTCAAACGTGGTGTACGGTATATGACTTTAACCTGGAATAACTCTACCTCATGGGCAACTAGCGCCAATGACGAAACATTAAATGGTAACCTAAAACAGAAAGGTTTAACCGATTTCGGTAAACAGGTAGTTAAAAGAATGAATGAATTGGGAATGTTAGTCGATGTCAGCCATGTGGGGGAACAAACTTTTAAGGATGTCATACAAACCACAACCAAACCCATTATTGCTTCGCACAGTTCAGTGTATCAATTATGCAACCATAAGCGAAATCTAAAAGATTACCAGATTAAAGCTATTGCTGAGAATGATGGTGTTATTCAAGTTAATTTCAACCCTCCTTTTATTGACAAGAGTTTTGCGAAAAAATCAGATGCCTTCTTTGAAAGGCATAAGAAAGAAAGTGACTCACTTATAAAAATCCTTAAGGATGAATGGATTGTAGAGTACCATCTTTATCATAAATACGTGGATGAGGCAAATGAAATAAGACCTCCAATATCCATGCTCATTGAGCATATTGATTATATCGTTAACTTAGTTGGAATAGATTATGTGGGCTTGGGCTCTGATTTTGATGGAATCACTATCACACCACAGCAATTGAATGATGTTACCGATTTTCCACTGATCACAAAGGCGTTGTTAGAAAAAGGTTATAACAATAACGATATTGATAAAATTCTGGGTGGAAATATATTAAGGGTTTTAAAGGCAAATGAAGTAAAGTAATAATTATCGTCAACAAATACGTATATAAAAAATAGTGGTTTTAGTGCTTAAAGTAAAGATAAACAATAAAATAAAGGTCAGTTCAAACCGAAAAATTAGTACCTTAAATACCACTATTTTTCATTTACAATACCCATTATGACTCAAACAACATAAATGAATAAAAATAAAGGCAATTTAAAAAGAGAAATTAGTTTTATAGGACTTAGCTCTAATATTATTAATACAGTAATTGGATCAGGAATATTTGTGTTACCCGCTATTATTGCGGCAAATCTTGGTGCTGCAAGTATCCTAGCATATGTGTTTTGCGGTATTTTAATAACCTTAATGATGTTGTGTTTTGCCGAAGTGGGTAGTAATATAACAGATACTGGTGGAGTTTATGTTTATATTGAAAAAACTTTTGGGAAATATCCCGGATTCCTGACTGCCTGTCTTTTATTACTAGCGTCAATAACAGCTCTTGGGGCTGTTGCCAATGCAATTGCTAGTATAATTTTTAAATTATTTCCATTTTTTGAAGGTGAAGTAGTAAGGATTTTCTTTTTTCTTTTTTTGTTCTCTGGATTGGGATATATTAATGTTATTGGTCTTAAAAAGGGTGTTGGATTTGTCAAAATATTAACTATTATTAAAATTTCGCCACTTTTATTGATTGTGCTTATTGGATTTAAAGATGTTAATTTAACCAATTTGGTTTGGGAAACTACACCTTCAATGCAACAAATTGGAACCACATCACTTATCTTATTTTTCGCTTTTACAGGAGCGGGATCAGCACTTTCGGTGAGTGGTGAAGTACGTAATCCTCAAAGAACAATTCCTCGTGCAATCCTTTTTAGTATCTTTATTATTGGAATAATCTATGTATTGGTCCAAACCGTTTCGCAAGGTGTATTAGGATC
>JAUXGV010000156.1 GCA_030621915.1 Flavobacteriaceae bacterium | reverse complement strand
CTTTTATTGGGATTGCTTTTAAAATATGCATTGTTTTTAGAAATGTGAACCTGCTTTCTATTATTAATACCAACGTTTGTTCTATGATAGGAATTATGCACATTGATATGAACACGAACATTGGCTCTGTATCTATAGGCGAGATAGGGAGGCCAGGGTTTGAAATAAGGAGGGTGATATCCCCAATACCAAGGTGAATACCAGGGGCGATAAGTGGAAACCCAAAAAAAAGTAAAAAAAACTGGTACAACGGGATATGTTGGTGTAATATAATAATTTGGACCATACATATTAACCTCTCCAACCACTTGTACCCGAGTATCTCCTTTCGAATCTTTTTCAACAATAATGGCGGCTACCTCTTGATATTGGTCTTTAGCTAAAATAGATTGAATAGAAATTGTATGTATATTTCCATCAGGAGTTTCTATAACCCTTAAATAATCTACTTCCCCATCATTATTCAAATCAAGATTTGAAATTTGAGTATCTGGATCATTGAGTCGTTTTTCGAAATCTTCCAAACCCTTTGATTCTCCAAAAACGGAAGTCACAACTTCTAAATCCAAATGGTCACTTAAATCTTCATTATCGGGATTATTGGTTGTAAGGTTTTGAGATGTAGCCGTATGACTTAGTGCGATAAAGCCTATAATTATCCTTAAGAGAAAATATGATTTGTTAGATCCCATTAAAACGCTTGTAGTTTGATTTTCCGAGCGTAAAGATAGAAAATTATGAAATATCATTGAATGAAATGAGCCTTATTAATTAAGAATTCTTGTAAAATTGAATTAAGTTTGTAGCTGCCAAATCAAAAAATTGAATCTAAAAAAATACACATCTGAGTTTAAGTATAATATGAAATTGGCTTATCCAATTATGATTGGCCATTTGGGTCATGCAATTGTTGGATTGGCAGATAATATTATGGTGGGTCGACTTGGAGCGGCACCATTGGCAGCGGTATCATTGGGAAACAGTTTTGTATTTATTGCGTTTTCTTTAGGAATAGGATTTTCTTTGGCAATAACTCCGTTAATTGCGGAAGCGGATGGAGAAAAAGACATTGAGAAAGGAAAAAAACACTTTCAACATGGATTAATATTGTGCACAGTGCTAGGATTGACTATGTTTTTGATGTTGGTGGTATCCACGCCTATTCTGAGATATATGAATCAACCTCCTGAAGTAGTGGAGCTATCTATTCCATATTTGAAGATTGTAGCGTTTTCTATGATCCCCTTGATGATTTTTCAGGCGTATAAGCAGTTTACTGATGGATTGTCACAAACAAAATATGGTATGTACGCTACAGTAATTGCTAATATCATTAATGTTATTTTAAATTTTATTTTGATTTATGGTTTTTGGATTTTCCCTAGATTGGAATTAAAAGGTGCTGCCATTGGGACCTTGATTTCCAGAATTGTAATGGTTGTGTTTTTAGTATGGATTTTAGAATCGAAAGACAAGTTTACACCCTATTTTAAACGTATCAGGTGGGTAGATATTCAAAAAACTGAGTTTTATAAGATTATGAGTTTGGGCTTTCCAACCGCTATGCAAATGCTATTTGAAGTTGGAATATTTACGGCTGCAATTTGGTTGGCTGGAACCTTAGGAACTACAGATCAGGCCGCTAATCAAATAGCTCTATATCTTTCATCAATGACCTTTATGATCGCTGTGGGATTAGGAGTAACCGCAACTATTAGAGTTGGAAACCAAAAAGGATTGAAAAATTTTGATGAATTAAAGAGAATTAGTTATTCAATTTTTTTGCAGGTTTTTATCATTGAATTTTGTTTTGCTATTGGATTTTTCGCCTTGAAGGATGTGTTACCTTTGGTGTTTATAGACGATATTTCGGTTATCAAGATAGCCGCATCATTACTGTTAATTGCTGGATTATTTCAGCTATCTGATGGATTTCAAGTAGTTGTTTTGGGTGCCTTACGTGGAGTTCAAGATGTGAAAATTCCTACATTTATTACTTTTGTTGCCTATTGGTTAATTGGTTTTCCGATATCATATGTTTTGGGTAAAACTTTGGGATATGGTTCTCAAGGAATATGGGTAGGGTTGTTAGTAGGATTAACAGCTTCTGCTATTTTATTGTTTCTTAGATTCAATTATTTATCAAATAAGCTGATTGAAAAAAAATAAAAAATGGGCGTTGTTCTAAAACAATCTTTTAAAAATACCCTTATCATCTTTTTAGGTTTTGCTATTGGGGGAATTAATGTTTTGTTTTTATACACACACTTTTTGGAGGCTGAATATTTTGGATTGGTCACTTTTCTTTTATCTACGGCAAATATTTTAACTCCACTATTGATCTTTGGAACTCAGCATACCATAATAAAGTTCTTTTCATCTTATACTAATAAAATTGATCGAGATAATTTTTTGGTTACGGCAATTTTGACGCCTCTCTTTATAATTATTCCTTTGGCTTTTGTCGGAACTTTGTTTTATGAATCTATTGCAGATTATTTGTCAAAAGAAAATATCATCATTGAAAAATATACTTATATTATTTTTATAATTGCAGTTTTGGCGGGATATTTTGAGATATTTTTCGCATGGACTAAAGTTCAATTAAAATCGGTTTTTGGTAGTTTTATCCGTGAGATATTTGTGAGAATTTGCGTGACAATATTATTGTTGTCTATTTATTTTGGTTGGTTGGACAGTCAACAATTTATAGTTGCTTTGGTATTTGTTTATTTAGTAAGAATGTTGTTGATAATGATTTATGCTTTTAAATTGTATTTTCCTAAAGTGCATAAATTCTCATTGCCAAATAATATGAAGGAAATATTATCTTTTTCATTCTATATCATTTTAGCAGGATCAGCAGGAACTATTTTATTGGAAATAGATAAGTTTATGATTCCTCAAATGGAAAATATTGAACTGGTTGCATATTATACCGTTGGGGTTTTTATTGCCATGGTTGTAGCTATTCCATCGAGAGCCATGCAGCAAATAATTAACCCATTAACCGCGAAAGAATTGAATGACGGAAATTTGATCGAAGTTGAGGCCTTGTATAAAAAAAGCTCTATTAACTTATTGATAGTTGGGGGTTTGCTTTTTTTATTGATCAATATAAATATCAATGAATTGTATTTATTGATAGACAAACCAGAGTATTCAGTGGGAACAACTATTGTATTATTAATATCTATCGCTGAACTGTTTAAATTGTCTTTAGGTACAAATGGATCCATTTTGACCAATTCAAAATATTATAAAATGTTCTTTTATTTTTCAATAGCGATGGCATTTAGTGTCATCGTATTAAATAGGCTTCTTATTGAAATACTTGGTATAGAAGGTGCAGCTCTGGCAACATTGATTGTTGTTATATTATTTGGAATAATCAAGATTATTTATCTAAGAATAAAATTGCAAATGCATCCCTACTCAAAAAACACCAAATTAGTGCTTGCAATAATCATCGTTTTGTTTTTTTCTTTTTATTTTATTCAATTTAATTTTCATCCCATAATCAGTATTCTGATTAAGGGTTTTATAGTGAGTACTATCTTTATTATTTCTATTATAAAACTTCGTATTTCTGAAGATTTTAATAATTTGGTTCGTAAATATTTAACTAAATAGATACAATATTTTCCTTTTAAATAGCTTATAATAATTTGTTTTTTGAATGACAATTGTCATATAATGAATTAATTATAAAATTTACATTGCGCTCTCATTATTTACTAGTTGTCTTATGAAATTAACAGCAACTTTGCTCATGGTTGTTTTTGTTTTTCAATTGAGTAATTCCCAGGAAGCCATTGAATCAATTGATTTTAAACCGGAGATTTATCTGAAAGGTAGGTTGATGTTCGATTATGGTAATTTTGATTATTTAAATGAATTTGAGGAATCTTTTACGGGGAGTGAGATTAGACGTGCTTTACTCGAAACATCTGGTAAACTTTCGCAACATATAGGTTTTAAATTTCAAGTTGATTTTGCACGACAAATTTTAAAATTTAAGGAGGTGAATTTGTTTTTTGACCAATTGCCTATTGTTGGCGGTCGACTTTCTATAGGAAATATTTGGGTTCCATATGGTTTGGAACAAATGACAAGTAATCTCCATATAACTTTTTTGGAAAGAGCATTGACAACAAGTTATTTGCTAGAATTTGGTACAGGTTTTTTATATGAAAATTTCGATATTTTGAAGAGTAGATTGGGTTTCCAATTTTCCTATACAGCAAATGGTACAGAGTTTGGAAGTTTGAATTATAAGCTTAGAGAGGGACAAAATTTATCTTCAAGGCTCACTATAAACGCAATTGAAAATCACTCAAAAAATCAATTGTTGCATCTCGGGTTTAATTTTACAAATAAAAAACCAGTAAGAATTAATGATGACCCCGACCGAATTTATATAATAGCTGTACGTCCTGAGGCCCACCTGGCCAAACCATCATTAACCTACCTTTTTCATGACGTGAATAATGTTACGATTGGAGGATTTGAAGCGGCCTATACGCAAGGTTCCTTTTCAATGCAAGGTGAATTTGTAAATGCCAATGTATCAACCAAACAGGGCTCATATCAGGTACCAAGTTTCAATGCATATATAAGCTACTTTTTAACGGGCGAATATCGTCCTAAAAGTTCAAAAAATGCATTTGGACGTGTAAAACCTGTTAATGGATTCAATTTTAAAGACAAATGGGGGGCTGTTGAATTGGCAGCAAGATATTCGTCATTTGATTTAAATTCTGTTGAGCAGGGTAAGCTCAATGATTTTACTTTTGGAATAAATTGGCACCTAACTTCATACGCTAAAATCATGTATAATTATATTTATTCAAATAACCCTGGAATTGAAAAAATAAATATACATCTGATGAGATTCCAAATTGATTTCGCTAAACAAATTAAATAATCTATCCATCCTAACTTAAGTCAAATAAGATTGTTATTTTTGTTTGTCAATCTTTTTTTATGCAGTATATTTTACATTTATTTTTAGGTTTTATAATGGCTTTTATTAGTTTAATTCCTCCGGGTATGTTGAATATGACTGCTATAAGAACAAAAATTGAAATAAATAAAAAATCCGCTTTATTATTTTCTTTCGGCGCGGCAATTATTGTAATTCCTCAGGCATATATCGCTTTGACATTTGCAAAATATTTCGCGAAACACCCTGAGGTAATAGATCAATTAACAAAAGCAGGTATTATAGTTTTATTTGCATTATCGTTGTATTTCTTTTTCCAAGCACGTAAGAAATTTAAGGGAGAAGGGAAAAAGGAAAAAGGCAATTTTATTCTTATTGGCATGTTTATGTCCACTATGAATATGTTGGCAATTCCATTTTATTTTGTCTTGAGTTCTGTTCTGGAAAAGAAAGGGCTTTTATTAATGAGTCAACCATATATTAGTATATTTGTTCTGGGTGTATTTATAGGTGCTTTCACATTGTTCACTATATATGTTGTTTTTGCTTCGTATATTGAGAAAAAAGCTCAGTTTATTGCACGAAATATTAATTATATTCTAAGTGCTTTATTTTTTGTATTGGGAATTTTGACCTTAATTAAATTTTTAAAGTAATTATTTTGTTATCTTCACATTTCCAAAATAAAATTCAATGATTGCTGCAATTAAGAATAATCTTCAAAGAGGCGTACAGCTATTAAATGCTATTAATGAAAGCCAATATATTGACAGATCTGTAGCCCCATATTATTCTAGTATTGGTATTCATATGCGCCATATTTTGGATGTATTTGATTGTATTTTTACCGGATTGGAATCAAGGAAGGTTGATTTGGCGGCTAGAAAAAGGAATGAATTGGTTGAGAGTAAAATTGATATGGGCTTGGATTATTTCGATGAGATCTTTGCAAAACTTGAAAATGTGCGGAACGAGAATCTAGATGTATTGATAGAGGTTAAAGATGATTTGGGACTAGGTGTCATTACCGTAAATTATACTTTGGCATCGGCTCTTATTCAGGCACATAGTCATGCCATTCATCATTTTGCCAGTATTGGCTATATCATTTCTCAATTGGGAATTGAATTACCCGATGATGATTTTGGATATAACCCTACTACGCCTAGAAGCAAGGAAATTGACATAAATATCAGTATTTAATTTATTTGTCAATAAGGTAATTCCTTTCATTATTTGTGATATCAAATTTATTTCCTTAAGATTTCTATACAATGGATATTTTTTTTCATTCTTTATTTGCAGGTATCCAGATAACCTTGGCTATTTTGAGCCTTTATATATACATGAAAAAGGATACTCAAAAAATGTATCTCTATTTTGGTATATTTAGTTTTTTTTCAGGAGTGTATTTTGCCTTAATTTCAATGTCTAGAATTATTGAAGTAGATTTATATAAGGCAATCATTACTTGTGCCGCAATTTATTATGGAATTTTCTCTTGGTTTATTTATGAGTTTATTGAAAGGAAAACTCATGTCGTTTTATGGATCTTATCTGTTATTTTTGGAATTGCATGGTTTTTATTTGTTGCCGAAATTGGAAATGGTCAAGTTGAAATTTGGCAAATAGTGGCACATTTAGGATTGATCGGTTTAATGGCTATTACCGTTTTTGCCTCTTACAGGATGAAAAAGATGCACCAGCGTGGAGGCAATCAATTAATAATTTTGACGATTCTTTTTATATTTTTAGGCTTGGAAGAAATTTTCACGAGTCATACTGAATATAAAATTTTAACAAATTATATAAGTGGTATATTACCTTTAGATTTTTATCCTTTGCTATTTTCACTAGTGATTGGAAGGCAATTGTCAAGTGATTTTTATTTTAAAACTAAAATTGAATTTGAAAGGGTAAAAAATAGTTTAATCAAATATGAATTGAATTTACAGCAATTAGAACAAAAGCGATTGGAAGATGAGTTGAGGCATAATAGAAGGGACCTTACTGACTTTGGAATAGAAATTACGCGAAGAAGAGAATATATTGAGAATATTCTGGAAAAATTGAAAGATTTCAAAAGAATGGATAGCATCCAGCCATCCGATA
>JAUXGV010000166.1 GCA_030621915.1 Flavobacteriaceae bacterium | reverse complement strand
CCATTAACTGTAACCAAGGCACATATTGATGTTTTAATCAAAGCCTTAAAAGAAATATTATCCAAATGAATACGATATTAACATCAGAACAACGCAATGATGTATTGCAAACCATGGCTGATTTAATTGTGAGCGAAAGAGAAAGCATTTTGTTTGCCAATAAAATAGATATGGACAAATACAATGGAGATGATTTGGCCATGTATGAACGATTAAAGGTAGATCAGTCTAAAATAGATGGTATGGTTTTATCTTTGCGACAATTGATTGAAGATACGGATCCAATAGGGAAGGAGTTATATCATTTCAATCATGAAAATGGAATGAAAATTGTCAATAAAACAGCACCTTTCGGCACAGTTTTGATTATTTATGAATCACGGCCTGATGTTACTGTAGAAGCAGCAGGTATTGCATTCAAGTCTGGAAATAAAATCTTATTAAAAGGAGGTAAAGAATCTTTGAACTCAAATTTGAAAATTGTTGAGCTCTGGCATAAGGCTTTGAATGCCAATAATATTTCCACGAAATGGGTTGAATATTTGAATTATAATCGGACTGAAACACAGGAATTTTTAGAAAAACCAACTCAAAAAGTTGATTTGATCGTGCCCAGAGGTGGTGAAAAATTAATCGCTTTTGTCAAACAAAATGCTCAATGCCCTGTAATAGTCAGTGGCAGAGGCAATAATTTTGTTTATATAGATCAATATGCCGATTTGGATCTTGGATTAAATATCATTAATAATGGTAAGACCGATAAGATTTCAGCTTGCAACGCGGTTGATAAAATATTTATAAATGGTCACTTGGAAAATAAAGATATTTTCATTAAAAAGCTGATTGATAAACTATTAGAATCAAATGTTAAAATCTTAGGAGATCAGATTTTAACTTCTTTTGTGAATGTCAATGCATATGAATCGGATGATATATGGTATCAGGAGTTTTTAGATTATAAAATTGTGGTAGGAATTGTTGATTCAACAGATGAGGCCATAGCAAAAATTAATAAATACAGCGGTGGTCATTCTGCTGTTATTATTACAAAAGATGATTCGGTGGCGGATTATTTTATGGACAATGTTGATTCAGCAGCAGTATATCAAAATGCTTCAACCCGATTTACAGATGGTGGGCAATTTGGATTGGGCGGCGAATTGGCAATTAGTACAGATAAATTACATCATAGAGGACCAATGGGTTTGCATCATTTGGTTACAAATAAATGGTATATAAAAGGAAATGGACAGATCAGATAAAAAAAGGATATTGCTTAAAATTGGTTCCAATGTATTAACCAAAGAAACCAATGCAATTTCGGAAAGTAAAATTAAAAATATTGCCCGTCAAATTTCTAATTTAAAAAATGATTACGATTTTGTGATTGTCAGTTCAGGTGCCATTGCGGTAGCCAAACAATTGGTCACATTAGAAGGAAAAGATGTTACCATAAAACAAGCCTTAGCTTCAATTGGCCAACCTCATTTGATGCGTATTTATCAGGATATTTTTAGAGAAATGGGCTTATTGACATCTCAATGTCTACTTTCATATTCCGATTTTGAAAAAGAGCAATCAAAAGAAAATATAGTCAATACAATTAATATATTGATTGATAACCATTATATTCCCATTATTAATGAAAATGATACTGTTGCAACCGATGAAATAAAATTTGGTGATAATGATAAATTAGGTGCTTTGACAGCTTCACTTTTAAATGTCGATTTATTCATTGTTGCTTCTAATACCAATGGAATTTACACAAAGGAATCTATCAATACTTCTAATGTGAAAACCATAAAAGAAGTTTCAAATATTGAATCTTTAAAAAATGAAATTGGTGATTCAAAATCATCTCATGGTACTGGTGGATTAACAACAAAAATTGAGGCTGCAACCATTGTTCAAAAGGCGAATATTGAAATGTGGATCGTCAACGGTTTGAATGATAATTTCTTGGCAGATGCCATGAATAATAAATCAGATTTTACAAAAATAACACATGAAAAATTATACGAACATAAGAGACCTTAAGAATTTAAAAGCAACAGTTCAGGAAGCTATTGCATTGAAAAAAAACCCCTTACAATATGAAGAGTTGGGTGAAGGTAAATCAATATGTTTGTTGTTTTTCAATAATAGTTTGAGAACTCGATTAAGTACCCAAAAAGCAGCACAAAACTTAGGGATGAATGCCATTGTTATGAATTTTGGGTCAGAAGGATGGCAGTTGGAATTTGAGGATGGTATTGTCATGAGTCAGAATAAATCTGAACATGTGAAAGAAGCTGCCAAAGTAATCTCACAATATTCCGACATAATAGCCATAAGGGCTTTTGCATCCTTAGCTGATAAAGAAAAGGATAAATCGGAACAAGTGATTAACAATTTCATTAAATATGCTACGGTACCTGTAGTGAATATGGAAAGCTCTGTGGGGCATCCTTTACAGGCCTTAGCCGATGCGATAACTTTGGAAGAAAATAAGGTTTCTAAAAGACCTAAAGTGGTATTGTCATGGGCTCCTCATCCAAAAGCTTTGCCTCATGCTGTTGCTAATTCATTTGTTCAAATGATGCAATTGCAAGACGCCGATTTTGTCATTACACACCCCAAAGGGTATGAGTTGGATGATGATATTGTTAAGGATTCAGTTGTAAATTATAATCAGGATAAGGCATTTGAAGGTGCAGATTTTATTTATACTAAAAATTGGAGTTCTTTTAATGAATATGGTAAAGTAATCTCACAGGATAAAAATTGGATGATAACCATGGATAAAATGAAATTGACCAATAATGGAAAATTTATGCATTGCTTGCCTGTAAGGAGAAATGTGGTTGTAGCTGATGAAGTGTTAGATGGGGACAATTCTTTAGTTATAAAACAAGCAAACAATAGAACTTATGCAGCTCAAATTGTTTTAAAAAATATATTAGACAATTTATAATATGAAGAGTAAACTAACCATAATTAAAATTGGAGGTAATATTATCAATGATGAGAACCAATTGATTGGATTTTTATCTGATTTTTCTCAGGTTGAAGGCTATAAGATTTTGGTGCATGGAGGAGGAAAAAGAGCGACAGAAATGGCGAGTTCATTGGGGTTAGAACCCAAAATGATTGGAGGAAGAAGAATTACTGATGCAGCAAACCTGGAAATTGTAACCATGGTTTACGCTGGTTTATTAAATAAAAATATAACCGCTCAGTTACAAAAACACAATTGCAATGCTATTGGCTTGTCAGGTGCAGATGCAAATTGTATCAAAGCACACAAAAGGATCGTTCGTGAGATTGATTACGGTTTCGCAGGTGATGTGGATAAAGTTAATAATGACACTATTAAAGCTTTTTTAGATAATGATATAACACCTGTATTTTGTGCCATTACCCATGATAAAAATGGTCAGATTTTAAATACAAATGCAGACACTATTGCAAGTGAAATAGCAAAAGCTATGAGCAGGGATTTTCAAGTGGAACTGGTGTATTGTTTTGAAAAAAATGGCGTTATGATGAACATTGATGATGAGAATTCAGTTATTGAAAAAATTAATAAAGAAAAGTATCAGCAATTAAAACAAGAAAATATTATCGCTGATGGAATGTTGCCAAAATTAGAGAATTGTTTTGATGCATTGCAAAATGGAGTTGATAAAGTTCTCATTGGTAATCCAGATATTATTAAAAATAAAAATCAAAAATTCACAACATTGAGTATATGATTTCTCTGTTAAATATGGAGGCATTAACCCTTCTAAAAAAATTAATATCCAACCAGTCTTTTTCCAAAGAAGAAGATGAAACTGCTCTGTTGATTGAACAATATTTTGGAGCTAAAAATATAGAAATAGAAAGAAGTAATAATAATATCTGGGCTAAAAATAAATATTTTGATTCATCAAAACCCACTATTTTATTAAACTCTCATCATGATACGGTTAAGCCTAATAAAGGTTATTCAAGAGACCCTTATCATGCTGAAATCAAAGATGGTAAATTATTCGGATTGGGATCGAACGATGCGGGAGGATGTTTGGTCTCTTTAATGTCATTATTTACATATTTTTACAATCAGAAAAATATAAAATACAATTTGATATTATTGGCTTCAGCTGAAGAAGAAAATTCAGGAGATGGTGGTATCAGAAGTGTAATTTCTTTATTACCCGAAATAGATTTTGCCATTGTTGGCGAACCTACATTAATGCAGCTGGCCATTGCCGAAAAAGGCTTGTTAGTTTTAGATTGTTATGCTCAAGGCCAAGCTGGTCATGCGGCACATGGTTTGGGGGACAATTCTATTTATAAAGCCATGGAAGCAATAAAATGGATTGAAACTTATGAATTTCCAAAAATATCTGATACTTTGGGAAGGATAAAAATGACGGTCACACAGATCAATGCAGGGAACCAACACAATGTTATTCCGGCGACTTGTCATTTTGTTGTGGATATTCGAGTGACGGATCAATATAGTAATAGGGAAGTTTTGGACATTGTAAAACAACATGTTGATGTTGAAGTGAAGGAACGATCCTTGAATTTAAATTCATCGTCAATTTCAAAGAGTCATGATATTGTCAAAGCAGGAATAAAATTGGGTAGAGAAGTTTATGGCTCTCCAACTTTATCTGATCAATCAAATTTAAATTGTCCTTCTCTAAAGTTAGGCCCAGGAGATTCTCATCGTTCTCATACAGCTGACGAATTTATTTATGTAAATGAAATTGAAAAGGGGATCGAGTTGTATATTAAGCTTTTGGAAGAGATATTGATTTAAGAAGTTATATAGTTTAATATTAAAATGATTTAATGCTAAAATGTTGTAATGCTAGAATAGGATTATAAACAAAATCAGAAAAAGATATGACAGAAAAAGAAATGTTCATTGAAAAAATGAAGAAGAAAACTAAGCAATTTGCTGTTGATGTAATTTTGTTTTGTGATTCGTTAAAATCTAGTAAAGCGTCAGCTGTCATTACGTATCAATTGGTTAAATCATCAACCTCAACAGGAGCAAATTATCGTGCAGCTTGTAGAGCAAGATCTAAAAAAGAATTTTTCAGTAAAATATGCATTGTTGTTGAAGAGGTAGATGAATTGCGAAGCAATCACGAATACAAAAATATATAGTATAAGATAAATGAGTAATCAGAATATTGGCTGACAATAATAAGGGAAGCGATATTAACCGATAACCTCAGCGAATTGGAACGTTTGCAAAATGAATCCGTTGAGATTGTTAAAATTATGTCAAAAGCTAAAAACTCAACTTTTGCTAATCAATAAATTTATTTATCACTCATTATAGCATTATAACATTCACTCATTATAGCATTAAAATTTAAAACATGAAACTCTGGGATAAAGGATTTAGTACAGATAAAAAAATTGACATTTTCACAGTAGGAAATGACAGAGAATTGGACCTGTTATTGGCCAAATACGATGTAATAGGATCTTTGGCTCATGCAAAAATGTTACATAAAATAGGCCTTTTGAGCAAGGATGAAATCGGTGCTGTTGAAAAAGAATTAGATGCTATTTTGGAGCAAATTAATACTGGAGATTTCACTATTGAAGATTCTTTTGAAGATGTGCATTCAAAAGTTGAGTTTTTACTGACTCAAAAATTAGGTGATACAGGTAAAAAAATTCACACAGCTCGATCCCGAAATGATCAGGTTTTGGTGGATGTTCATTTGTATTTAAAAGATGAGTTGAATGAAATTAAATCATTGACTGATATTTTTTTTAAGTTGTTGATGGATTTGGCCAATAAGCATAAAGAGGTGTTATTACCTGGGTATACTCATTTACAGGTTGCTATGCCATCTTCGTTCGGTATGTGGTTTTCTGCCTATGCGGAGAGTCTTATTGACGATGTTTATTTTTTAAATGCAGCTTTCAAAGTTGTAGATCAAAACCCTTTGGGTTCTGCAGCAGGTTATGGTAGTTCTTTTCCTATTGACAGGAAAAATACAACCGATAGTTTGGGGTTTCAAACTTTAAAATTCAATTCTGTGGCTGCTCAAATGAGTAGAGGTAAAACCGAAAAATCAGTGTCTTTTGCCATGAGTTCTGTGGCCGGAACACTTTCTAAATTTGCCATGGATATATGTTTATATATGAGTCAGAATTTTGGGTTCGTATCTTTTCCAGATGAACTCACTACAGGCTCTAGTATCATGCCTCATAAAAAAAATCCGGATGTGTTTGAGTTGATTCGAGGTAAATGCAATAAAATTCAAGCCTTACCTTATGAACTGACTTTGATTACTAGCAATTTGCCAAGTGGATATCATAGAGATCTACAGTTGTTAAAAGAAGGTATGATTCCGGCAATTCAGAGTCTTAAGGCCTGTATGGAAATGTTTACCTTTTCTCTAAAAAGTATTCAGGTAAATACAAATATCCTTGATGATAAAAAATATGATTATTTGTTTACCGTTGAAGAGGTTAATGAATTGGTTCAAAATGGAACACCTTTTAGAGATGCTTATAAAATTGTGGGGGCTAAGGTAAATAATGGTGATTTTGAACCCAATAAAGAAGTAAAGCATACACATATAGGAAGTGTGGGTAATTTGGGATTGGAAGAGATTCGAAATAAAATGCAAAATGCATTGAAACTGTAGATAAATGAAGACCAAATCAAATAATTGGAAAGTAAATTTATACAATAAAAA